>NZ_JBBYHU010000026.1:0-58788 GCF_038289905.1 Flavobacterium flavipallidum
ATTCTACTAAAAAATCAGGCAGCATAAATTTTAAAAGTTCTATAGAAGTCATCAATAATTCTTATAAAGACAAAGTTCTTCTTTTTTTTTAAATATTTGCCCCCAGGTTTTGAGATTGATCCTTGATCCATAATCCCTAATCCAAACCAATCTTTACCAAAATTCAAAATACAAAAAAAGCCTCTTCTTTCGAAGAGGCTTTTACTTTTGGGTGGCTGATGGGGCTCGAACCCACGACCCTCGGCACCACAAACCGATGCTCTGACCAACTGAGCTACAACCACCATTTGTTGTTTGCGGTTGCAAAGATACAACAGAAATCGAGTTCTCCAAACATTTTTTTGATAAAAATATAAATATTTTACACCAAACCAGCTAAGCTATTGACTGCCAAACATCTTTCTACTGTAAATCCTTCAGCATAATCTAAACCAACCAACCTACCTAGGTCTCTAGAACGATAATTTAGGCTCTCAAAAAAGTTTTTAGAAGTAATTGGCGATTCCGGTTCGTTAGAATTTGGATCATAAAATTGCGAACGATAGGCTAAAATAGCCTCAATTTTCTTTTCAGTAAAACCTGTGATATCAACCACAAAATCCGGTTCTATGTTCTTCCATTGGATATAATGATACACCAACTTTGGACGCCAGGCTTTTTGAAGCTGTCCGTCTAGCTCTGTTTCAATTTTCATCAAACCAGACAAAAAACAAGCATCGGAAACTAATTTACTTCCTTTACCATGATCAATATGACGATCATCAATTGCATTACATAAAACAATATCCGGCTGGTATTTACGAATCATTTTTATCACTTCCAGTTGGTGCTTCTCATCATTGACAAAAAAACCATCTCGCATGTTTAAATTTTCTCTAACTGAAATTCCTAAAATCTCTGCAGCAGCATTGGCTTCCTGATCTCTGATTTCCGCCGAACCACGAGTTCCTAATTCACCTCTTGTCAAATCAACAATTCCTACTTTATTTCCTAAGGAAATTTCTTTCAAGATAGTACCTGCACAACCTAATTCCACATCATCAGGATGCGCTCCAAACGCCAATATATCTAGTTTCATTTATTCTTTTTTCTATTCTCTTCTTACATTTCTTCAAAGTACACTTTTAATCGTCATGGATTTATTTACACTTTCATTCCATTCTTTTTCAGGAATACTTTCTTTGGTAATACCACATCCCATATACAAATGCGCTTTTTTATCCTTTATTTGCATGCAGCGTAAATTAACATACAAATCTGATTTTTGTTTTTTCTCAGCAAAATCTTTTTTATTCAATTCTCCTAAAAAGCCTGTGTAATATTCTCTTTCATAATCTTCATTTTGTAAAATAAAATCTTTAGCATCTTGCTTAGGTAAACCACAAACTGCCGGGGTTGGATGTAACACAGAAACTACTTGATTTAATTTTGATTCTTTATTGATCACCCCTTCTATATCGGTTTTAATATGCAGTACGTTACCCGCTTGAACGGTATACGGACTTGAAATAGCAAGTTCAGTAGTTAAACCTTTTAAATTTTCTAAAATAAAATCGGTAACCAATTGCTGTTCTTCTACTTCTTTAGATTCCCAAATTACATCCGTCTTTCCTTCAAAATTTTGTGTTCCGGCCAAGGCCATTGTACAAAACTTTTTCTTGCTGGCTTTCAACAAACGCTCTGGTGTAGCTCCCATCCATAAACCAATTTTTGGGTGGTACCAGCAATAACAAAAAACAGTTGGGAAATGATGAATTAATCTTGTGAAAACTGTAACCAAATCAAAATCAAGAATTTCTACAATTTCTTTACGAGATAAAACCACCTTTAAAAAATCCCCCCTCTTAATAGCCTGGATAGCTTTTTCAATCATATTTTCAAATGCAACTTTCTGTTCCAGATTCTCTTCTTTCTTAGAAAAAGCAGCTACATTATTCATTCCTGAAGCAGTAATTTCTGCTTCCCAAATTACCGATTGATTTTTGGGAATCAAAATCATCTGATTACCATCAAATGGAGCAAAAACAAAACCAGTTTCGTCCAAGGTTTCGGCAAAATACAAATGATCGTTTTTTTGAAAAAAACCTCTTAGTTCCGTTTTATAAGGCTTACTATAAATAACAAAAGGCAAATTCTGAGCTTCCTGTTGTTTTACTTTTATAAAAAAATCAATCATACACAATTGTATTATAAAGTTTTATTATCCAAATAAAGTTTAGCTTTTTCTTTTTCTTTTAGGCAAAACCATATTTGTCAATTTACAAAGTGAAATCAAATTATCTCTTTCATCAACAACTCGAATTTCCCATAGATGAATACTCGCTCCCTGATGAATTATTTTGGCAGTAGCAGTAACCACTCCTTCTCTTTTAGATTTTAAATGATTAGCCGAAATCTCAATTCCTCTTACCTCACTTACTTCCGGATTTACATATATAAACGAAGCGGCACTCCCTACACTTTCGGCTAATGCCACCGTAGCACCACCATGTAAAAGCCCCATTGGTTGATGAACACTTGGATTTACAGGCATTTTAGCAACTAGAAAACCTTCACCTGCATCAATATATTCAATATTTAAGGTTTCCATTAAAGTATTTTTCGAAATACGATTACAGTATTCCAATATCTTTTCTTTATCAAAAGTCATAATTCTATTTTAATCGTTTGTAAAAATAAAGAAAAGAATAGATACTTTGAGCTAAATCTAGCGCCATATTCTACTAAACTTTTAAAAATTCAACCTCAACAAATAAGATTTTTTCTATTTTTACAAAAAAACAGAATCAATGCGTCCTTTTTCGCTACTATATATCATTACAATTTTAACAACAATCTGTTCCTGTCGTTCCGATTTTTCGACCGTTCCCAGTTCAGGAAAATTAGGTTTTTCAAGTGATACTATTTTTTTAGATACCGTTTTTTCTACGATTAGTTCTAGCACTTATATATTAAAGGTATACAATCACAGCAAAGAAGACATTAGCATCCCTACTATAAAATTAAGCCAAGGATTAAATTCTAAATACCGCATGACAGTTGACGGCATGCAGGGCGAAAACAATAAAATTTTCAATAATGTGGTTTTGTTAGCCAAAGACAGCCTTTATGTTTTTATAGAAACCACTCCCAACATTAGCGATGCTAATCCCGATAATTTTTTATACGAAGACAACATTGAATTTGACAGCGGAAATAATTTACAAAAAGTAACGCTTCTCACACTGGTAAAAGATGCTGTTTTTCTTTATCCTAAACGCTTAGAGAATGGCGAAACCGAAACTGTAACTTTTGACGATACTGAATTCAAAGGGTTTTATCTGGACGAAAATGACGCAGTAAATGGAAATGAACTTCATTTTACCAACCAAAAACCTTATGTAATCTATGGCTATGCTACTGTTCCCGAAGGAAAAAAAGTAATTTTTGATGCTGGAGCCAGAGTTTATTTCCACAACAATTCCGGATTAATTGTTCCTCAATCTTCTACATTAGAATGCAACGGAACTGCTTCAACAACTTCTAAACAGGAAAATGAAATCATTTTTGAAGGTGATCGTCAGGAAGCTCCTTATGCCAATATCCCCGGACAATGGGCAACAATCTGGCTACGTGATGGAAGTACAAACAACAACATTAACCATCTAACGATAAAAAACGCTACTATCGGACTTAAAATTGACGGTCACAGTCAAAGCACTTGTACTATAAAAAACAGTCAGATTTACAACAGCTCTAATTATGGGATTCTGGCTCAAAATGCAAAAATAGCAGGCGAAAATATCGTTATAAATTCAGCCGGAAAAGCGGCTTTAGCCTGTACATACGGAGGAAATTATCTATTCACTCACTGTACTTTTAATAACTATTGGAACGGAGTCTCACAAACGACTTTAAGTATCAGCAATTACAAAACAGCTGCCAATCCTGAAATCATGGCTTTAACTCAGGCTACTTTTAACAACTGTATTATTTACGGTGCTTATTCGAATGAACTTAATTTAGACAAGAATGCATCAGCACTTTTTGAATACCAATTCAATAATTGTTTATTAAAACACGAAACAAACAGCAGCAATCCTTTGTATAATTTTGATGATAACACCCATTATAAAAACATCATCACCAACCAAAACCCTCATTTTTTGGACATTGCAAAAAACAAACTCAATATTAACAATACTTCTGCCGCTTTCGCAAAAGGAAATCCGGCTTATTTAATTCCGCTGGACATTAATGGAAAAACCAGAACACTTCCACCAGATTTAGGTGCTTACCAAAGTATGCCTTTTCCTGAATAAAATTTAATGTCCGGTTCTGAAATTACGATACAAGAATCCTAACAAATTAATAAAAGTCTATACTCCCCTTCATTTTCCCTTGGAGCTCTATGAATACAAGGCAATACTTTTTGCTGAGGATGATCAACCGCTAGTCGCCATAAATTTCCTAAACCTAAGTTAATGGGTTTAGATTCTGCTTTTGCCTGATAATGCAAATCAAAATAATTTTCTTTTAAAAAATCTTCGAATTCTAGCTCTGGACCGTCGTGTAATTCTTTTAGTCTTTCCCTGACTTCAAGAATCAGAATTTTTTGTTCCGCCTGATCATTCGAAATAATATCACTTGCGGCACCAAAATAAGTGCACAAAAAAGTATCTGTCGCAACCGGAGAACGATCGACGTGATAAGAATACACATCGGTTGAAATAAAATCAAATTCATCATCACGTTCATAACATTTCAATAAATTTAAGGATGGAGAAGCACCAAAATCAGTCAATAATTGCAAATCATTCAGAATAATTTCTCTGGCCAAGTTCCCTTTTTCAGACAATTGCAGATTCAATAAATCATCTGAAAAAACCTCTGTTATATTCTCTCCCAATTGCAATTGATTTACAATTTCTTTAAAATCACCCTCTAAATTTCGAAACCAGCACAAAGCATTAGTCACACCTTTAAATTCAGTATTCATAAGTTCTGAAAAAGAAGACACCACTCCTATTTGATTGCTGGTTGAAAACATAACAACGTAATTTTAAAATCTTTGAAAATCATTTTTAATGACTACAAAATTACTGATTTGTATAAGTTTTAAGAATTTTTCAAAAACAAAAAAAACGTAAAAAACAGCCTCCTTATTACCGCTTTAAAAAGTCATTTTTACACTTGTTCGTACTGTTTTTTTAACCTAAATTTGCAGCGTTAATTTAACAAACTTATACTTTTACGATGATTCATTTCTTTGAAAACCAAAGCAACGCAATTTTTGCTGTACAAACTCAAGGCGAAATTTCGGCTCAAGATATTTCTAAACTAAACTGGCTTTTTGCCAATGCAACTAAAATAGAGAAATCCGTATTGACGGATTTTTTTGTTGGTCCGCGTGCAACAATGATTACGCCTTGGAGTACCAATGCTGTGGAAATCACTCAAAATATGGGAATTTCAGGAATCATTCGTATCGAAGAATTCTACAAAGCATCTGAAGATTTCACTGATTTCGACCCAATGCTTTCTCAAAAATACACCGAATTAAATCAGGATATTTTTACCATCAATATTCAACCGGAACCAATTTTGGAAATTGACGATATTGACGGATACAACAAACAGGAAGGTTTAGCTTTAAGCTCGGAAGAAGTAGAATACTTAGATAATTTGGCTACCAAATTAGGAAGAAAACTAACGGATTCTGAAATATTTGCTTTCTCTCAGGCCAATTCAGAACACTGTCGTCACAAGATTTTCAACGGAACTTTCGTAATTGACGGTGAAGAAAAAGAAACTTCTCTTTTCAAATTAATCAAAAAAACATCTCAGGAAAACCCTAACGATATCGTTTCGGCTTACAAAGATAACGTAGCTTTTTTAAAAGGACCTAAAGTAACGCAGTTTGCACCAAAAAGTGCTGACAAAGCCGATTTCTACGAAACCAAAGAATTTGATTCGGTTATTTCATTAAAAGCAGAAACACACAACTTCCCTACAACTGTGGAGCCTTTCAACGGTGCTGCAACAGGTTCAGGTGGAGAAATTCGTGACCGTTTGGCCGGTGGTCAAGGTTCACTTCCATTAGCTGGAACTGCAGTTTATATGACTTCTTACTCTAGATTAGAACAAAATCGTCAATGGGAAAATGCTGTTGAAGAAAGAAAATGGTTGTACCAAACGCCAATGGATATCTTAATCAAGGCTTCGAATGGAGCGTCTGATTTTGGAAATAAATTTGGACAACCGCTAATTACTGGTTCAGTTTTGACATTCGAACACGAAGAAAACAACCGTAAAATTGGTTACGATAAAGTAATCATGCAGGCTGGTGGAATTGGTTACGGAAAATTAGATCAGGCTATCAAACACAAACCACAGGAAGGAGATAAAATCGTTATTCTAGGTGGAGAAAACTACCGTATTGGTATGGGTGGTGCTGCTGTTTCATCAGCAGATACGGGAGCTTTTGGTTCAGGAATTGAATTGAATGCTATCCAACGTTCGAATCCAGAAATGCAAAAACGTGCTGCTAATGCCATCCGTGGATTGGTAGAAAGCGACAACAACCCAATTGTTTCTATTCACGATCACGGTGCGGGTGGACACCTGAACTGTCTTTCGGAATTAGTAGAAGAAACAGGAGGTTTGATCGACTTAGACAAATTACCTGTAGGTGACCCTACCCTTTCGGCTAAGGAAATTATTGGTAACGAATCTCAAGAAAGAATGGGATTGGTTATTGGTCAAAAAGACATTGACACTTTACAAAGAATTGCCGAAAGAGAGCGTGCTCCTATGTATCAGGTAGGTGATGTTACTAACGATCATCGTTTTACTTTCGAATCAAAAACTACTGGGGCTAAACCAATGGATTACGCTTTGGAAGATTTCTTCGGAAGTTCTCCAAAAACAGTTATGACTGATAACAGTGTAGCTTATAACTATAATGAATTAGCTTACGATAAAAACAACATCGCTACTTATTTAGAAGGAGTTCTACAATTAGAAGCAGTTGCTTGTAAAGATTGGTTAACGAATAAAGTAGACCGTTGTGTAAGCGGAAGAGTAGCCAAACAACAATGTGCCGGACCATTACAATTGCCATTAAACAACGTTGGGGTGATGGCTTTGGATTACAATGGAAAAGAAGGTATTGCTACTTCTATCGGACACTCTCCTGTTGCTGCTTTAGTAGATGCAGCTGCGGGTAGCCGTACTGCCATTGCAGAGTCATTATCAAACATCATTTGGGCTCCAATTAAAGACGGAATCAAAGGGGTTTCTCTATCGGCTAACTGGATGTGGGCTTGTAAAAACGAAGGTGAAGATGCCCGTTTATACGAAGCGGTTCAGGCTTGTTCTGACTTTGCTATCGAATTAGGAATCAATATCCCAACAGGAAAAGATTCACTTTCGATGAAACAAAAATACCCTAATGACGAAGTAATTGCTCCTGGTACCGTTATTATTTCAGCTGCAGGAAACTGTACAAATATCACTAAAGTGGTGGAACCGGTTTTACAAAAGAATGCAGGTTCTATTTATTATATCAACCTTTCTCAGGATGACTTTAAATTAGGAGGTTCTTCTTTTGCTCAAATATTAAATAAGATTGGTACCGAAGTTCCAACGATTAAAGATGCTGAATTCTTCAAAAAAGCATTCAACACTGTTCAGGAATTGATTAATGACCGTCAAATTGTAGCCGGTCACGATATTGGAAGTGGTGGTTTAATTACTACTTTGTTAGAAATGTGTTTTGCTGATGTAAACTTAGGAGCTAAAATTGATTTCTCTGTTTTTGAAGAAAAAGACATTATTAAATATTTATTTGCAGAAAATATTGGTCTGGTTTTCCAAGCTAAGGAAGATACTGTTTTAGAAAGCAAATTAAACGCTAACGGAGTTTCATTCTACAAACTAGGAACTGTTACTAATGAAGCTACTTTAGACTTTGGTCCTTGCCAATTAGACATTGCTAAATACAGAGATGTTTGGTTTAAAACTTCTTATTTATTAGACCAAAAACAATCTAAAAACGGAACTGCGAAAGAGCGTTTTGACAACTATAAAAATCAGCCGTTACAGTTTACTTTCCCTGCTCATTTCACAGGTAAAAAAGCAGAAATCCCTGCAGGTGCAAGACCAAAAGCAGCTATTATACGTGAAAAAGGATCTAACTCTGAGCGTGAAGTAGCTAACGCGATGTACATGGCCGGATTTGATGTAAAAGACGTTCACATGACCGACTTAATCTCAGGGCGTGAAACTTTGGAAGATATTCAATTTATCGGAGCTGTTGGAGGTTTCTCTAACTCTGACGTTTTAGGTTCTGCTAAAGGTTGGGCTGGAGCATTCTTATACAACGAAAAAGCAAAAACGGCTTTAGAAAACTTCTTCAAACGTGAAGATACTTTATCAGTAGGTATTTGTAATGGTTGCCAATTGTTCATGGAATTAGAATTGATCAATCCAGAACATGAAGTACACGGAAAAATGCAACACAACAACTCTCACAAACACGAGAGTAACTTTACTTCTGTAACTATCCAGGAAAATAACTCGGTAATGTTGTCTTCATTAGCAGGATCGACTTTAGGAGTTTGGATTTCACATGGAGAAGGAAAATTTAACTTACCTTATGCTGAAGACCAATACCAAATCGTTGGTAAATACGGTTATGACAGCTACCCGGCTAATCCAAATGGTTCTTCTTACAACACAGCCATGATGTGTGATAAAACAGGTCGTCACCTAGTAATGATGCCTCACATTGAGCGTTCTTACTTCCCTTGGAACTGGGCTAATTATCCAAACAACGGAAGAAAAGATGAAGTATCACCTTGGCAGGAAGCTTTTGTTAATGCCAGAAAATGGCTAGAAAACAAATAATCATTTTAAATTATATATCAAAAAGCGTTCTCGAAAGAGAGCGCTTTTTTTGTAAAACTAATCTTTATTTTATTTATCTTTCGATTCTAATTATAACCAAATTTTTTATGAAAAAATCAATACTAATCTTAAGTCTAGTATTATTCTCTTTTACTGTAAATGCTCAAGATTCAGCTAAAACAGAAAAAATCAAACAATTACTTGAATTAAGCGGTTCCGGAAAAATGGGGATTCAGGTAATGGACCAAATGATGAACAGTTTTAAAAGTTCTTATAGCACCGTCAAACAGGAATTTTGGGAAGAATTCAGAAAAGAAATTAACCCAAGTGATATTGAAAACATAATTTTGCCTATTTATGAAACATATTATACAGAAGATGACATTGATCAAATGATAGCTTTTTATAAATCTCCAATTGGTAAAAAAAATGATTCAGACAATGCCGTTGGTTATGAAAGAATCTATGACTGCGGGACAGAACTGGGGAAAAGAAATAGCCACAAAAGTTTTAGCTAGGTTAAAAGAAAAAGGCTATTTGGATAAATAAAATACAATCGATAGCTTTGCTTCAAACAACAAACCAAACTATTAATCTATGCCAACACCAGTTTCAGAATGCTCATATTGTCAAAAAAACGAAGCATTAGACAATTTAATGATCAAAATCACTGATCTAAAAGTATCCGAATTATTTCTTTTTAAAGAACAGTCCTATACAGGGCGATTAAATGTAGTCTACAAAGATCACGGAGTTGAATTTCATGAGCTTACTGATGAACAACGCAATGCTTTCATGGAGGATGTGGCTATCACAGCCAAAGCGATTGCTAAAGTTTTTAATCCGGACAAAATTAACTATGGTGCTTTTTCAGATAAATTATCGCATCTACATTTTCATATTGTTCCTAAATATGCTGATGGTTATGGATTTGGAAGCGTCTTTGAAATGTTTCCTAACAGAGTAAAGCTCACAGATGCTGAATACGAAGCCTTAATTGAAAAAGTAAAAGCTGCTTTATAAAATCCTGCAACTGATACTCAAAACAGAATCCTCTTTTTTAGATTAATTTAAGAAGAGGATTTTTTGTTGATCAACTTAGTTAAAAAAGAACACAGATTATATTAATTTCAGCAGATCAACACTGATCAATACTAAAAAACCCGTTTTTATCTGTTCAATCAGTGTCATCTGTGTACCGTATTTCAGTCCGCTTAAACGGGAATCTGTAACCACAAACAAACTTATTTCTGTATCTGTAATTGATTTTTAACAATTGATAGCTTTACATTCAAAATATGTAGAGTATGGAATTAAATTTAAAACAACAGCAGCTTCTAAACTTTAGAGCGGTAACTATTTCTGATCTTAATGCGGTTACAAGCCTTTACCAACAGCATAATACTGCTATTTCAAATACTAATTTTAAATTCAATCATCACTTTGGTCTGCCCCTGTATGTAGCCGAATGGAATAATGAAATTGTTGGTTATTCGTATGTAGTTTTAGTAAATCCAAATGACTATTGCTTGAAAACAAATATTGCCACTGCCTATTCAAATGAACCTATAAATAAAAATTTGATGCTGAAAACAGAATATTTCTTTAAAAAAGAATGGCAACATGTTTCCAGTAAAAACCTAACTATCGCAATTGATCAATTGGTAAAATGGTTAAACAATTCTATTTCCTAATTCCAAAATGGTCACAGATGAAATATTTACTACTTTTATAGGACACAAATAATTACGTAATGCAAAAAGAAATTTTATACCTGAAAATTGCAAAAATCCTAGAAGAGCAAATCGCTGCCGGAACATTAAAAACGGGAGAAAAACTTCCTTCAATTCGTACGGTACAAAAAATTTACAATGTAAGTATCAATACAGTCAAACAAGCTTTCTTAGAACTGGAAAGTAAATCTTTGATAACTTCCAAACCTAAATCCGGCTATTATGTCAATCAATCATTCAACACTAAATTAGGCCTTCCAACAATAAATAAACTTCATCTATCTGATAAAGAAAAAACTCCTGAAGACTTAATTAGTAAAGTTTTTAATACTCTTACAAACAAAGATTTTACTCAACTTTCGCTAGGTGTTGTTGACAAAAGTATGCTGCCTATTACAAAACTAAACAAGGGGGTTGTAAAAGTATTACGCAATCTGGAAGACAGCGGAACCAGTTACGAAACCGCTCAGGGAAACATTAATTTAAGAAGAAATGTTGCCAAATGGTCTTTTACATGGGACGGACATTTAACAGAAGACGCTATTGTAACCACCTCGGGAGCTTTAAATGCGCTTTTTTATGCCTTAATAACTGTAACCAAACCCGGTGATACTGTAGCTATTGAAAGCCCAGTTTATTTTGGGATTTTGCAAATGATTAAATCATTAGGTTTAAATATTATCGAACTCCCAACCCATCCAGTAACAGGAGTGGCTATTGAAGATTTGAAAAAAGTGCTCCCAAAAATAAAGGCCTGTTGTTTTGTGACTAATTTCAATAACCCAATAGGAAGCTGTATACCGGAAGAAAATAAAAAAGAAATAGTTCGTTTACTTACAGCACATAACATTCCTTTGGTAGAAGATGATTTATATGGTGATATTTTCTTTGGCACCAAGCGACCAAAACCCTGCAAAGCATTCGACGAGGAGGGTATTGTAATGTGGTGCGGTTCATTTTCAAAAACATTAGCTCCGGGATATCGTGTGGGCTGGGTTGCTCCAGGTATATTCAAAGATAAATTAATTAGACACAAATTATTTCATACTATGTCTAGTCCTCCATTACATCAGGAAGTAATTGCTGATTTTATGGAGCATGGCCGATATGACCATCATTTAAGGACTTTACGAAACACCTTATATTCCAACTATTTAAACTTTCAGCGTACAATAGAAAACTATTTCCCTGAAAACACTAAAATTTCAAAACCCCAAGGAGGCTTTGTGCTTTGGCTGGAACTCGACCCTAAAATTGATACTGCAATTCTTTACGATATTGCAATCCAACAAAATATAAGCTTTGCACCGGGAAGAATGTTTACACAACACGATCAGTATAACAACTGTATGCGATTAAATTTTGCCGTAAAATGGGACGAAAAAGTTGAAAACAGTTTGAAAAAATTAGGAACCTTAATCAAACAACAATTATAAAAATGAAAATCTATCAAATTGACGCATTTACTAAAGAAGTTTTCTCAGGAAATCCAGCAGCCGTTTGTCCGCTAGAAGAATGGATAAGTAGTTCGATTATGCAAAAAATTGCCGCCGAAAATAATCTGGCAGAAACGGCCTTTTATGTCAAAAACGGTGATATGTACGAGATACGATGGTTTACCCCAACCGTTGAAGTCGATCTTTGCGGTCACGCTACACTAGCAGCTGCTTACGTATTATTTAATTTTGAAAATCATACCGATAATTTGATTCAATTTTATTCTGAAAGAAGTGGTAATTTAACCGTTACCAAAGAAGGAGATTTATTATCCTTGAATTTTCCAGCAGATGAATTTGAAGCAATACCATTAACGCCTCAAATAACAGAAGGATTGAATATAAAACCTATTCAGGCTTTTAAAGGGAAAACCGACTATATGTTTCTTTTTGAAAAAGAAGAAGAAATACTAAACCTGACTCCAAATTTTGAACAACTTTCAAAACTAGCCGCAAGAGGAATTATAGTTACCGCCAAAGGCGAAACCTCTGATTTTGTTTCCCGATTTTTTGGACCACGATCTGGCATTAACGAGGATCCGGTAACAGGATCAGCCCATACTACTTTGATTCCTTTTTGGGCAAACGAATTGAATAAAACAAAATTGTCGGCAATTCAACTTTCAGAACGAAAAGGGTACTTGGATTGTGAGCTTCTGAGAGACAGAGTTCGTATTAGCGGATATGCCATATGCTATATGATGGGAACAATTTTTACTGCAAAAGAAAAGCCACTTTAAATAATTAAAATGGCTTTCTAACAAAAATTCATCAAACCCTAAAATGACAAATCCTATATTTTTAATTTTATTAATCTAAATCTACTAGTGCATAATCCATAAAAATAGCTGGCTCTCTTTCGTTTTGCCAATAATCAGCAAGAATACTTAACACTACATCTTTTAAACCTGTAAATGAACTATCTGTTTGATTCTCTTCATCTTTAATTACTTCAATAAGTAATTGATTTACTTTTTTGATTTTTTCTGAATTTGTCATCTTGATGTGGTTTTAAACAATTAATTATTCAGTTTTTTAATATTGGTAAAAGTATATCAATTATATATTCACGACAATACCCACTTTTAGTGATTTTTTTTTAGCCTTTTAACAAAATCCTAAGAATTGTCTTATTCACACTTTAAAATTATCTATTAATTCCTTAATTTGCTTCAATCTTTTTGTCCAAACTATAAACAAAAAATAAAGTTGCCCCATACAAAATATAACAGTTAAAGATAAGTAAAAATATTTTATTATCGTAAAATGAATATTGTATGTAAAAAAAAACAACAAGCCTCCAACAAAAACTAATCTTGCTATAATACTAAAAAAAGCATAGCTTTTCATTTTCCTATAAAGTTTGCTTAGACTAGTTACAATATCAGTTCCATCTGTCAAATATTTATTATAAAAATAACCGTAAAAACTATGTAAAATGGGAACTAACAGTGAGAGTACCACAACAAGATTAACCCAAATAGGTTTTGATTCTCCATCAAACATAGAAAAATACACTACTAAAAAAAATCCCCAAGCCGTAACCTCAAATATAATTTGTCGTCTAATGGATTTCAAAACAGGATGTCTATTTTCCTGTAACAGCAACAATAGAGATTCATCGGTTTTTAAAATGGGCCGTACAGTATTCCAATCGGATTTTAAATCGTCTATTTCCATGATTTATTTCATTAAGGTTTTAATTTTGGCTTTAATTCGATTGAGTTTTACTCCAACATAATTCTCATTAATACCGGTAATTTCAGCAATTTGCTGATAAGATAGCTCTTCAAAATACAAACTAATCAGCGCTTTTTCGCTATCGTCAAGCAGTTTCAAAACAGCAAACAATCGTTCCTGCCTTAACAGAAGTTCATCATTTGGATGTTCTTCGGCAAAATCAGGCAATTGATTCGAATAATTTATTGGCACCGTTTTTTTTCTAAATGAAGCCAATGCCGTATTTAAAGCGACCCTATAAACCCAAGTACTTAAACTTGAATCACCTTTAAATTGAGGATAAGATTTCCAAAGTTGAAATACAATTTCCTGAAATAAATCTTCCCGATCTTCAAGGCTATCCCGGTACAATCGACACAATTTATGTATCATGGGATTGTACTGGGAAAGTGTTAGCAAAAAATCTTTTTCAATAGATTTCATCTAGATTTATTTCGTTTTCAAATACATACTAATGTAATTTAATTATTTTCAATTTTCAATTCTTTCTTTATCAAAAGAATTTCTTTTACAATTTGCTCATTTTGCAGTTTCAAGCTATCAATTGTCTGCTGTAATTTTTCATCCCTGATTTTTGATCTTCCTTCTGGCGAAGACTCTTTTCCACAGCTCACAACAACAAAAAGTAGACTAATAAGTATTGTTTTCATAACTAATATATTTTAAAACATTAGTTGTTTGAATTAAAAAAAACTTACACCCAATGAAAAAATATTTTAAAAAGAGATTGCGCAACCAACCAATTGCATTATATTTGCAACTGATTGATTTCGTTTTTTTTATTCAAAATGAGAAGAGATATTTTTCAGGCTATTGCCGACCCTACCCGACGCGCCATTATAGGTCTTATTGCTGTTCAGGCAATGACGCCTAATGCCATTGCAGAACATTTTAACACGAGCAGACAGGCCATTTCTAAACATTTACGCATACTTTCGGAATGTGAACTGCTACAACAAGAACAAAAAGGCAGAGAAATCTATTATCAATTAGAATTAAACAAAATGAAAGAAATTGACCAATGGCTGGCACAATTCAAAGCCATTTGGGAAAACCGTTTCAACGAATTAGATAGTATATTAGCAACCCTCAAAAACAAAACAAATGAAAACGAATCTACAGTTTGACTTTATTGTCAATAAAGGAAATAATACCGTAAACGTAACAAGAGAATTTGCCGCTAAGCTTCCTTTAGTTTGGGATGCCTGGACTAAACCTGAAATATTAGATTTATGGTGGGCGCCAAAACCTTATAAAACCCAAACCAAGTCGATGGATTTTAGAGAAGGAGGTTCCTGGTTTTACGGCATGGTCGCTCCTGACGGATTGATACACTGGTGTAGAAATGATTATCAAAAAATAGACGTTTTAAAAAGTTTCTCTGGATTAGACTCTTTTTGTGACGAAAATGGTGCAATCAATACTGATTTTCCGCGTACGGTTTGGAACAACACTTTTACCGAAAACGGAGAAACCACAACCGTAACTATCGATGCGCAATATGAAAAATTAGCCGATTTAGAACAAATTATCGCAATGGGATTCCAGGAAGGATTCACTATGGCATTAGGTAATTTGGATGAGTATTTAAATGAAGTAACTAAATGAGTTTTTCGAAAAAGAATAATCTAATTGCAGCTATTTTTCTTGTCAGCCAAATTAGTATAAGCCAGATAAAATTAAAAATAGAAAAAAATCAAACTTATTTTACCGAAGGAAAAGATAGCATATTGACCTATCAGGCTGCTGAAAAATCCTTAAATGGAAAATATAATCGTTCTAATTATATCCATCCATTATACAATTTGGACGGCAGTATTTTAAGCGAAGATTTCCCTGCTGACCATTTGCATCATCGGGGAATATTCTGGGCTTGGCATCAATTGTATATTGGCAATAAAAGAATTGGTGATGGCTGGGAAATAGAAAATTTTAAATGCGAAGTTAGTTCTGTAAAAGAGAAAAGACAAAAAGACTTTAGCAAAGCAATACAATCAACTGTTCTTTGGAAGTCGCCTTTATGGAAGGATAAAAAAGGTGTCGAAAAAGCCTTTGTTAAAGAAACTACGGTAATCAGAGTCTATCCAAAACAACACAATTACCGTCTGATAGATATTGAAATTAGTATATTAGCTTTAGAACCCAATATGAAAATTGGCGGCTCAGAAGACGAGAAAGGTTATGGCGGTTTTTCACCAAGAATCAAATTGAGTGAAGATATTATTTTCACCAATCCTAAAGGCAAAATCAGCCCTACTAATCTGGCAATTCCTGCCAGTGAATGGATGGATGTTTCAGGTTCAATAGGAAAAAACAACACATCTGCAGGACTAACTGTTTTGTGTAATCCGCAAAATCCCGGTTTTCCAAACCCTTGGATTTTAAGGGCTAAAAAAAGTATGCAAAATGCAGTCTACCCTTTTCCCGGTTCAAAAGCAATTCCGTTATCCAACAAAAAACCAACTGTTTTGCGTTATCGATTAGTTGTTCATGATGGCAATGCGAATGCTGTTCCTATTGCTGAAATTTATAAGAACTACACTAAAAAAAAAATAGCCACAGATTAAAAGATTTTCAAAGATTACTTTACTAAAATCTGTGTGAATCTGCGAAATCAGTGGCAAAAAAATAAAAAAAGCCATCACAAATATCTTTATCGTGATGGCTCTTCTATATAATTCAAACCTAAATATTAGTTCGAAACCACTTTATAAGTAGGATCTTCAATAATATTAACTACAATAATTCCTTTGGCATTTTGTAATAACTGACGACAATCTTCACTCAAATGACGTAAATATACTTTCTTACCTAGCTTAGCATAACGCTCCGTTATTTTATTGACCGCATCAATGGCACTCATATCGGCAATTTTACTTTCTGCGAAATCAATAATCACCTCTTCCGGATCATTCAAAACATCAAATTTTTCTGCAAAAGCAGTGGTTGAAGCAAAAAACAATGGACCATATATTTCGTAATGCTTCACTCCTTTTTCATCCACATATTTTTTGGCACGAATGCGTTTAGCACTTTCCCAAGCAAAAACCAAAGCTGAAATAATCACCCCAATCAAAACCGCTAAAGCCAAATTATGCAAGAAAATCGTAATCAAAGCCACCACAATACCCACAAAAATATCCTGTTTAGGCATCTTGTTGATGATTCGAAAACTACTCCATTCAAAAGTTCCTATAGACACCATAAACATCACACCTATTAAAGCCGCCATAGGCAATTTTTCAATAACCGGAGCACCAAACAGCACAATACAAAGAATTGTCAACGCAGCTACAATTCCTGACAAACGGGCTCTGGAACCGGCAGATAAATTCACTAAAGTTTGTGCAATCATAGGACAACCTCCCATCCCAAAGAAAAAACCATTCAAAATATTAGCACTTCCCTGAGCCAGGCATTCCCTGTTGCTATTTCCCTTAGTTGCTGTAATCTCGTCAACTAAATTTAGCGTCAGCAAACCTTCAGTTAATCCCACACAAGCCATAATCAATCCATAAGGAAGAATCAATTGCAAAGTTTCCAAGTTCAAAGGAATATTCGGAATATGAAAAGGCGGAAATCCACCACTTACCGAAGCAATATCAGCCACCGTTTTGGTTTCGATTCCAAACCCAAAAACCAAAGCAAAAACAACCATAATAGCTACTAACGAGGCCGGAACCGCTTTAGAAATTTTAGGAAATACCAAAACAATTGCGATAGTTAATAGTACCAATCCAATCATAATATACAACGGAGTTCCTGTTAGCCATACACTTTCGCCATTAACTATGGTTTTAAACTGTTCTAGTTGCGACATAAAAATCACTATCGCCAATCCGTTCACGAAACCATACATTACCGGTTGTGGCACTAAACAGATGAACTTCCCTAGTTTAAAAACGCCTATTAAAATCTGGATAACTCCCGCCAAAGCCACAGCTGCAAAAACATAATCCAATCCGTGTGATTTCATCAACGCAATCAACACAATTACTGTAGCTCCTGCCCCACCCGAAATCAAACCTGGTCTACCGCCAAAAACAGCCGTTACTAATCCCATAATAAAAGCGGCATACAAACCTACCAACGGCGGAAATCCGGCCAAAATAGCAAAAGAAAGCGACTCCGGAATCATCGTCATCGCCACAGTTAATCCGGCTAAAATTTCGGTTTTGTAATTTACTTTTTGTGAAAAATCAAACAGATTAAAATATTGCTTCATGTTTTATTTTTGAATTTGTACTAGGATTTTGCTTTTTTTGAAAGAAACGCAAAGGTACTTTTTTAAAACCATAAGGAAAACTCTAATTTTCAAAGACTAATTAACTTTAGCACTTTCTCAATTTTTGCAATAATTTAAAAAATAGATTATTTTTAAAACCTATTTCCAAAAAACAATTTACACAATGGAGACTACCAATTTCTTTGAAGATGCATTCGAATACACCTACCATTTCAATCAAAAACTCATTGAGCTGATCGAAAATAAAAAACAAAGCATACCTGAAAAATCCATTCAGCTACTCAACCATTTGATTAATGCACAGCAAATTTGGAATGAACGAATTCTGGAAGAAGGCATCGCTGTAGAGGTTTGGGAAATAAGACCTTTGGAAAATTTGAAAAATATAAACCTCAGCAACTACAACAGAAGCATCAGTATTTTAAAAACGATTGATTTAAACAAAAAAATAACCTATAAAAATTCCACCGGAAGCTCATTTTCTAATTCGGTTCAGGAAATCCTTTTTCATATCATCAATCATGCTACTTATCACAGAGCGCAAATTGCAACGGATTTAAAAGCAAACAACATCGAACCTCTCAATTCAGATTATATTTTTTATAAAAGAAAATAAGCCCCCTTGACGAACAACATCTTTTTTTGGGGCGTGCGTTCGTCCCAATCAAAAAATCGGGAGAGCTCCACTGCCATTCCTCACGCAATCCCTGCTCTACTACTCTTTTTCTCTTGTATTTGAGATTGCTATTGTTATTCCCATAAAAATCAATACCAGCGCAAAACACTCCATAAACAAAAAAGCCCTTTTGCTAATTTGTAATGATTTTTCTATATATTTGAAAAGCCACTGAAAGAAGGCACTTCTTTTAGCGGGCATAACGTTAGCTGTGATTTTACCGAACGACGACACCAAACGAACTTTACAGACAAAAATATTGAACCTCACAGACAAATTTATTATTTAACACCGACTTACCTTTGCTGTATAAATCATTAAAAATAAAAGAAAATGAAAAAAACAGTAATTATCACAGGCGGAACAACAGGTATTGGAAAAGCAACAGCTTTACATTTTGCAAAAAATGGTTACAATGTAGTAATAACTAGTAGAAATGCTGACAAAGAAGCATCTGTAATTGCAGACTTTAAACAAAATGGTGCAGACATTACATTTCTACCTTTAGACGTAACAAACGAAGAACAAGTAAAATCAGTTATTGAAACGACAGTTAAAAAATTTGGTAAATTAGATTCTATTGTAAACAACTCGGGAATTTCATTAGGAAATGCAGTATTAGCAGAAACAGAATCTAACGACTTAAAACAAATGCTTGAAACAAATGTAATGGGCGTTTATTATGGAATGAAATATGCAATCATAGAAATGCTGAAAACAGGTGGCGGAACAATTGTAAATTTAGCTTCCATAGCAGGATTAAATGGTTTGTATGCAACCGCACAATACAATGCATCAAAACACGCAGTTGTAGGTTTAACAAAAGGCGCATCTATTGATTATGCACAACAAGGAATTCGAGTTAATGCAGTTGCACCAGGAGCAATTAAAACAGATATTTTGAAAAACGCTATTGCTTCAGGAACATATGATGTTTCAAGCATTGAAGCAATTCATCCAATGAATAGATTAGGTGAAGTTGAAGATATTGCAAAAGCAATTTACTTTTTAGCATCTGACGAAAATACATTTATGACAGGAACTATTTTAAACATAGATGGCGGTTATAATGCAAAATAATCATATTAAAAATAAATAGAATATTTTTACAAAGATTTATCAGTAAACTGATAAATCTTTGTTTATTAATTAAAAAAATGAAATTATGATAAAAAATACTTTTGATTGGTACAACGGAGAAATTTTTGAAGGCAAATTTATATTAGGTTTTGGGCTATTTCTAATTGCAATTGCATTTCTGTTTTATTTATACGGAAATTTACCATCTGCCAAAGTGTTGCTTTTTCCTTTATTGGTTATTGGAATCTTTTTTACAGCAATTGGTGTAGGTAGCATTTATTCTAACAGCAAAAAAGTGGCACAAGTCGAACTAAAATTCAATGAAAATCAAGAACAATTCATACAAACAGAAATTAAACGAGTTGAAGATTTTCAATATCTTTATCCAATGTCAATTGGAATTAGTTTGTTTTGTTTTGCTGTTGCACTTGGATTGTTATATTTTGTAAAAAATATTCATTGGCAAGCAATTGCCATTGCTTTGATTTTATTTGGTTCTGCTTTTGCTATAATTGACTACTTTTCAAAAGAAAGAGCGACAATTTATTATGAAAAATTAACACATTTCAAATCCTAAATGTTACAAGATAGAACACAAATAAATATACTTTTCTCTTGCACAGGAGAACCAAAAAAAGATTTTGAGCCGTTTGTTCAAGACTTTGCTTTGTCATTTATCTTAACAGGAAAAATGATAATAAATAACGGAACAGAAACTACCGAATACAATGCTGGCGAGATTGGTTTTATATCAAAAAATCAATTAGTAAAAACGCAAAAACTGCCCCAAGACAATAAACCATTTATGGGAATTAGTATTTTTTTACCTAAAGAAACACTTTATAATTTCTCTAAAGAACATAACATTTTACCAAAAGGACAGTATACAGGCAAACCAAATTTTATATTTCCTCACGACCCATTTCTAAAAGGTTTTTTTGACTCTATTGTTCCTTATTTTGAAAATCCAGATGCGTTAACCGAAAATTTGGCAACTATAAAAACCAACGAAATCATAGAGCTTTTGATTAAAAAAACACAAATGCAAAATCTTCTATTCAATTTTCAAGATGATTTTAAAATTGATTTAGAAGCTTATATGAATAGAAATTTTACGCACAATATTCCGTTAGAACAATTTGCAAAACTAACAGGAAGAAGTATTTCAACATTCAAAAGAGATTTTCAGGAAATATTTAAAGAAACACCAAGTAAGTGGCTAATTAAAAAGCGACTTGACTTGGCACATTTTTTAATTACTAAACAAAACAAAAAACCAGTAGAAGTTTATTATGACGTTGGCTTTGTAAGTTTTGCTCATTTTTCTCGGACATTTAAAACAGAATTTAAAATAAACCCATCCGAAATAGAAAAAAACCACAGCTAATCGAGTAGACGGCTCTGCCAGTAACTGACAGAGTGCGCCTCTCAAATATTTATATTCACAAAAACCAACGAAAACAATAAAAACTTGAGTACCCCTCTGTGCGTACCCCACTGGCTCTCGTTCAATGTCGTTAAGTTAAGAAAGACACTCCCTGTTTTGTCATTCCGAAGAATGAGGAATCACACAAGCTGTTCACTTTATGTGATTGCTTCGCCTGTTCGCTTACGCTCGGGTTCTCCCTCTGGTCGAAATGACACAAAATAGGCTTAACTTAATGACATTGGGCTCTCGTTTGTAATGACTGACTGTTTACAACAATAGACAAATCGTAGCCTTTGTAACGCGGTTCACTCAAACAACTCCTCCACGAGTTGTTTTTTTATTTTCTTTACTTTCTATTATTTTCGAAAATTATTTATTATTTTCGAAAAACAACTAATTCATTTGTAATTGTAATTTTAAGTCTTAATTTTACAAGAATACTTAAACGATAACACAAAGTAGCTCAATAAAAGAAATGGAAAGAATTTTTGCAGAATATTACATTGAAACCCCTTATGAAGTAGAACAGGCTGCGGCTGTATTAGCAGGCGAACAATCATCAGGAACATTTGTTTCGGTTCCGGGAGAAACTGCCGAACTCAAACAGCGTTTTGCAGCCCGTGTAGAACATATTGAAAAACTGGATTTGGTTGACGAACCTTCGATTCCGGGAAACACAATTCCGGGTAAAAAATACCAAAGAGCCAAAGTTCAGGTAAGCTGGTCTATTGAAAATTTCGGCTACAATCTTCCGGTTTTAATCAGTACTTTACAAGGAAATCTATACGAAATCAGTCAGTTCACTGGTTTAAAACTAATGGATTTTGAAGTGCCGGATTCGTTTAAAAATCATTTCAAAGGACCTCGTTTTGGTATTCAGGGCTCTAAAGCTTCTTGTGGTGTGGATGATCGACCTATGATCGGGACTATTATTAAGCCAAGTGTAGGGATGAGTCCCGAAGAAACAGCGGCTTTAGTCAAAACTTTAATCGAAGCAGGTATCGATTTTATCAAGGATGATGAATTGATGGGATCGACCGCAAACTCTCTTTTTGAAGACCGTGTAAACGTTATCATGAAAGTAATTAATGAGCACGCACACAAAACAGGAAAGAAAGTCATGTATGCTTTTAACATCACTGACGAAATTGATGCGATGCAACGCAAATACGAACACATTCAAAAAAACGAAGGGACTTGCGCTATGATTAGTATCAACAGCACAGGATTAAGTGGTACAAAAAAAATATGTGATCAAGGGGATTTGGTTATTCACGGACACCGCAACGGTTGGGGAATGTTAAACCGTCATCCGTTATTAGGAATTGAATTTCCGGCTTATCAAAAAATATGGCGTTTGGCAGGTGTTGACCAAATGCACGTAAACGGCATCCAGAATAAATTTTGGGAATCAGACGATTCAGTTGTAAAATCGATACAATCCTGTTTAAAACCTTTTGTTTGCGGTAACAATCCTTTACCGGTAGTTTCTTCAGGACAATGGGGGGGTCAGGCACCGGAAACGTATCGAAGAACCCAAACCACCGATTTATTATATATGGCAGGCGGCGGAATTTTAGCTCATCCTATGGGAGCAACTGCGGGTGTTAACGCCTTACAACAGGCTTGGAAAGCATCCGTTGACGGATTATCGGTTGAAGAAGCCGCATTGCAATATCCTGAATTTGCAGCATCAGTTAAGAAATTTTCAAAATAATGAAGAAAGAGCACGAAATATTATTAGCCTATTACGGTGATGATTTCACAGGTTCTACTGATGCCCTAGAGTTTCTGACTTTAGCAGGTGTAAAAACCGTTCTTTTTCTACGTCCGCCCCTACACAAGGATTTAGCGCTATTTCCGGGTGTTCAGGCTATTGGTCTGGCCGGAAAAAGCCGTTCGATGTCGCCAACGGAAATGGAAGAAGAATTATATCCTGCTTTCGAAACCTTAAGAGATTTTAATGCAGAGCAAGTGCATTATAAAGTTTGTTCCACTTTCGATTCAGCTCCACATGTTGGAAATATTGGTAAAGCCATCGAAATAGGCAGCGAAGTTTTCAATCAAAAAAGCACCTACATCTCCCCTGCTGCTCCGCATTTAGGAAGATTTTGTGCATTTGGAAATTTATTTGCCAAAATGGGAACGGTAGGCACAGGAGACATTTTCCGCATCGACCGTCATCCATCTATGAGTACGCATCCGGTTACTCCTGCTCATGAAGCCGATTTAAGATTACATCTAGCCCAACAGACCCAAAAATCAATTGATTTAGTAAATATTACTACTATCGAAAAAGGTGCCGAAGCTGTTTTAGAAGAACTACAAAATAAAAAAGATGCCGAAATTGTTTTTTTTGACGGTCTCAATACCGGGCATCTAAAAACTATTGGAACCGTTTTTCAGCAAAAAGGAAAAGAAAAAACACTCTTTACTGTAGGTTCTTCCGGAATTGAAATGGCTTTAGGTTTAGCCTGGAAAGAAGATCAATTAATCCAAAAAGAATTTCAATTTGAGCATCCGGGAGAAGCCAGCCCACTTTTAGTTATTTCCGGAAGTTGCTCACCGGTAACAGCCGGACAGATTGAGTATACCTTAAAAAATGGTTACGAAGGTATCGCTTTAGAAAGTAAAGTCATGCATCATGACCATCAGGAACAAAGTATTACTGAAGTTGCCCAACAAATTATTACCCATTTGGAAAACGGAAACAACACCATTTTACATACCAGCATTGGAACAAATGATAAAAGAATTGCTGCAACTGAAGCTTATTTAAAACAAAGTGGGCTGACTCCTAAAGAAATTCAAAAACAAAGCAGTAAAATCTACGGACGTGTTTTAGGACAAATCATCAAAACGGTTTTAAAATCTGCAAAGATTAAAAGAATCCTTTTTGCCGGAGGTGATACTTCGAGTTATGCTGCTTCTGAACTGGGGATTTTTGCACTGGAAATGATTGCGCCATTGGCACCCGGAGCACCACTTTGCAAAGCCATTTCAGAAGACAATACCGTAAACGGAATAGAACTCAATTTCAAAGGTGGCCAGGTAGGCACCCCGGATTATTTTATCAAAGTTCAAAAGGGTGAAAAACTCACCTAATAACACCTTTTTTATTACCACAAAACCAACCTATTAAATTAAAAAAATTAAATTTAGACATAAATGAAACCAAAAACATTAGGATTCGTCCACACCTCAGCAACTTTAGTACCTCTTTTCCAACAATTGACATCAGAACATTTAAATGGTGTGGAAACTTTCAATATAGTTGACGACAGCCTTATCAAAGATGTAATTAAAAAAGGAAAATTAATGCCCAATACGGCTGCAAGAGTTGTTAATCACGTAAAAGCAGCCGAAGAAGCCGGAGCCGATGTCATTTTAGTAACCTGTTCCTCAATAGGAGTTGCAATTGAAACAGCAGCTACTTTGAGCTCTGTTCCTGTAATACGAGTAGACCAGGCAATGGCGGACGAAGCCGTACAAATTAGCAATAAAATTGGCGTAATTGCTACCCTACCTACAACATTAGAACCTACAAGTGATTTGGTTAGACGAAGAGCGTTAGCAGCAGGAAAAGAAGTAAACATTACATCTAAATTATGCGAAGGTGCCTTTGAAGCTTTGATGAGCGGTGATGCTGCCAAACATGATGAAATGGTTGCCAAAGCTTTAAAAGAATTAATGCAGGAAGTAGGTGTAATCGTTTTGGCACAGGCTTCAATGGCACGTGTTGTTGACGGTTTATCAGATACTGAAAAAGTTGTACCAATCCTTGCCAGTCCGGCAATTGCCATGAAAAAATTAGCTGAAGTTTACTTCCAATAAAGAATACTATGCGTAAATTTTTTCTATTGGCTGCTCCTGTTTTATTAGTTATTTCAGGAATAGCCTGGCTTTCTCAAATTGATGTAATTTGGAAAGTAGGACTTATTATTTCCTCAGCCAGCCTTTCCATTGGTATTGGTCATAACAAACAATTAAGTGGTTACCAATATACCTTATGGATTGTTACTGCCGTTTGTGCCGCATTAATTTACCCACAAAGTTTTTTACATATTGGCAACATCGATTTACGAAATAAATGGCTCATTTTGATTATAATCCAATTGGTCATGTTTGGTATGGGAACCCAAATGAGCATTGAAGATTTTACAGGAATTCGAAAATCAGGGAAAGGCGTTTTAATTGGATTACTAGGCCATTTTACTATTATGCCAATTACTGGTTTTATTTTGGCAAAAACATTTGATTTTGAACCTGAAATAGCTGCAGGAATCATTTTAATAGGTTCTTGTAGTAGTGGTTTAGCATCCAATGTGATGGCTTACATTGCCAAAGGAAATCTGGTTTTGTCAGTAACGGTAACCGCTATTTCTACATTAGCAGCACCAGTTATGACTCCTTTCCTGATGAAAATTTTCGCTGGCACCATGGTCGAAGTACATTTTTTCAATATGATGATGGAAATTATAAAGATTGTTTTGGTTCCATTGGCAGCAGCCATGATACATGATATCCTTAAAAACTATGGTCCTACAGCTCGGAAAAGAATCGATATTTTGACTATTCTATCTATCATTTGGTTAGCCACATTGCACTTTTTCAATGACAGTTTTAATTATGAAACCGATAGCACTGTGGCTCATGTGATTGAAATTAGTTGTTTTATAGCCGGAGCTTTTATAGTTGGAAAACTTTACCACTTAGCTTATAAAGCTTATCCTAAAATTGACAGTTTGATGCCGTATTTTTCAATGTCGGGAATTATCTACTTTACATTGGTAACTACCGCAGCTGGTAGAGACAATTTATTGCAAATAGGATTTTTACTTTTCATAGTAGCTATTCTTCACAATGGAGCGGGTTATTTCTTTGGTTATTACCTAAGTCGCATCTGTGGTTTGGACAAAAATAGCAGTCGTACCATTGCCTTCGAAGTAGGCTTACAAAACGGAGGAATGGCATCAGGATTAGCAGGAGCTATGGGAAAACTGGCTACTGTTGGTTTAGCTTCAGCGGTATTTAGCCCGTGGATGAATGTTTCCGGTTCTTTATTAGCCAATTATTGGCGAAAAAAAGCAGAGGTCGAGGAAAAAACAGAAACAAGTTTGCAAAACATCTAAAATTTTTCATTTCTACCGTATAAAAAATCATCTGGTATCATTCAATGCTATCAGATGATTTTTTTTATTCCTAAAAGAAAATTAAATCTGCTTAAAACCATAATAATAAATTGTTTATATTTAAAATCCTTTACAAAAAACCACCTATTAAACCTATTGATCAACCTTAATTTAAAAACCAAAATTTATGGAAGTTACACGAAGAAAATTTTTAACATCTATAAGCATGCTTGCAGCTTATACAGCATTTCCACTTAGTTCTTTTGATTTTGACACCACCAAAAAACTCCGAATTGTTCTTGTAGGTACAGGAATAAGAGGGATTGGTTTTTGGGGCAAGAGATTAGTTCAGGAATATTCGGATATTCTTGAATTTGTAGGCCTTTGTGATATCAATCCGGGAAGATTGGCTTATGCAAAAAAACATATAGGAACTAACTGCCCAACATTTTTGAATTATGATGAAATGTTAACCAAAACTAAGCCTGATTTAATCATTGTCACTACCAAAGACGCGACTCATCATGAATTTATCATTAAAGGATTGAATGCGGGTTATGACGTACTAACCGAGAAACCGCTTACTACTGACGAAAATAAATGCAAAGACATTCTTGATGCAGAAAAAAAATCTGGTAAAAAACTAATTGTTGGTTTTAATTACAGATGGAGTCCTTATAGTACTAAAATCAAAGAACTTTTGGCCAATAACACTATTGGTAAAATTACTTCGGTTGATTTCCATTGGTACCTAAACACCTATCATGGTGCAGATTATTTTAGAAGATGGCACGGTCAAAAAGAAAATGGAGGTTCATTATGGGTTCACAAATCCACACACCATTTTGATCTTATAAACTGGTGGTTAGATTCTGATCCCGTAGAAGTATTTGCCTTAGGTGATTTAGAACATTATGGTAAAAACGGTCCTTTTAGAGGTCCTAATTGCAGAGACTGCGAATTTAAATCTAAATGCAAGTATTACTTTGACATCACCAAAAACCAACACATGATGGATTTGTATGTAGCTAACGAAAAGTACGACGGTTACTTAAGAGACAATTGTCTTTTTAGAGAAGAAATAGATATCTATGATAAAATGTCGGCTCAAATAAAGTATGCCAATAATACTATCGTAAACTACTCGCTTACAACCTATTCTCCTTTTGAAGGCTGGAGATTAGCTTTCAACGGAACAGAGGGTCGAATTGAAGCCTCCTTAGATATTCCCTATGATAAAATCAAAAAAGTAAATCAGGCTGCAATGCACGATAAAGAAATGGACCAATCGGCTATTGAAGAAGCCGACTATGAAACCATCATTGTGCATAAACTTTGGAAGGATTTTGACAAAGTAACTATCCCTACAGAAAAAGGCGGTCATGGTGGTGGCGACCAACGTTTGCATGATAAAATTTTCAAAACAGCCGGTACCCCTGACCCATACGACCGCTCAGCAGGAAGTAGAGATGGCGCTATGTCTGTACTAATTGGTATTGCTGCTCGAAATAGTATCGAAACCGGCAAAGTTGTTAAAATTACCGACTTAACCGATTTAAAACCAATGCCAAACAGAGAAAGCTAAATACTCCACTATTAAAAAAATACGCAACTATCAGTCTTTTAGTAATTGTTTTTTCAATACTACAAAGACTGATTTTTTTTTACCCTCTGGAAAATTAAATATTCCCAAACTTTAATTCCTTATTTTTTTAAATGGTGGACTGGGATTTAAAAAATTAATTTAAGTACTTTGAGACAGCAAAATTAATTTATTATGGAAGTAACAAAAAGCAGCGAAGGATTTGAAGCTTTAAAATCAGATTCTTCATTAATGCGAAAAGTAGTTCATCTGGACCACTTAATGATGACTATTTTTGAATTTCGAAATGGTCCAATGGAAACTCCAGATCCGCCACACAAACATGTTCATGAACAAATCACCTATGTAGCTTCGGGTTCGTTGAAATTATTTGTGGAGGATCGAGAATATCTTTTAAACGAAGGTGATATTTATAAAATTGAATCTAATTTGAATCACAGTATTCAAACCCTTACCGAATATGTAAAACTGGTAGATAGTTTCACTCCTTTGCGTGAGGAATTTATTTAGAACCAAAGTTTTTTTACCAATCAAGAATTAACCTTATGAATACTATTTATCGTCTATTACTTGTTGTTCTATTTCTGTTTACTCAAAATAATCACGCCCAAAAACGCATTGCTCTTTTTAACCAAAAAGATCTTAAAGGTTGGTATGCTTTTGGCCAAGAAGCCGGAAAACACAACAATGCCGCCGATCTTTTTTCGGTAGCAAACAAAATGATTCGTATGTACGGACCAAAAGCGGGCTACTTAATGTCAGAACAGTCTTTTCGCAATTTTGAACTTACAGTAGAATACCGATGGAATACCGACGCTAATTTTGTTAAAAAAAACAACAGCAAAAATAGTGGTGTAATGTACCTTGTTCCGTCTGAAACTCCCGATGTTTTATGGCCAAAGGGCATTCAGTTTCAAATAAAAGAAGGTGCTACCGGGGATTTCGTATTGCTTCAGGAAGTAACTTTAAACATCAACGGTACTAAAACAACAGCTGGAAAAAGTGTGGTTAGCAAACGTTTTGCAGATGCCGAAAAAACTATTGGAGAATGGAATAAACTAATCATTACTTCTAAGGATGGTGTAATCACTCAAAAACTAAATGGCGTATTAGTAAATCAAGGCTCCGAATCTTCGGTTACCGAAGGCAGAGTTTTATTGCAATATGAAGGTTTTCCAATTGATTTTAGAAAAGTGTGCATTAAAAAAAATAAATAATTCACTTTAGACCAAAAGTCTCTAATTTAAATTCTTTTATTTTTGCCACAGATTTAAAAGATTAGCACGGATTAATCTATGTGAATCTTTTAAATCTATGGCTTTTTTTTATGCCAAAAGTAAAACGCTCTAAAACCTATGTTTTTCCAAATTAAAGCTTACTTAAAATTCCTTTGGTATTCCAAAAACGAACATGCGGTTCACTCCCCTTTTGTATTCAATTTGATTACCAAATGTTTTTATGATAAAAAACCAAAACCCGAATACGCTATTTTACAGCAATACCGCAAGGCACTTTTAGAAAATAAAAACACGATTGAAGTCAGTGATTTTGGTGCCGGTTCCAGAGTTTTTAAATCAAATAAAAGAGTCGTTGCCCAAATTGCCGAAACCGCAGGTATTTCAAGAAAAAGAGCCCAATTATTATTTCGAATTGCTAATTATTTCCAACCGTCAACCATTTTAGAATTGGGAACTTCACTAGGATTAGCCACTTCTGCCCTAGCCTTAGGAAATCCTGATGCTCGAATTACCACTTTAGAAGGTTGCCCAAATACTATGGCAATTGCAAAAAATCAACTGGCAAAACTGTCATCCCGAGCGGAGTCGAGGGACAATTTCAATAATGTAGAATGGGTCACAACTGTATTTAATGAGTACTTTCAAAGCTGCAATCTAAAATCTGAAATCTACAACCTAATTTATTTTGACGGCAATCATTCCAAACAAGCTACTTTAGACTATTTCGAACTTTTATTACCCACAATAACTAATGATTCCGTTTGGATTTTTGACGATATCCATTGGTCAGCCGGAATGGAATCAGCTTGGGAAACAATCAAAAAACACCCAAAAGTAAGCGTCACAATCGATACTTTTCAATGGGGATTAGTTTTCTTTCGTCGAGAACAACCTAAAGAACATTTTATAATTAGAGTCTAAATTTATTCATTAGTTTTTTCCAGCTTTAAATCATAAGATTTTCACAATAATACCTACAAATTTGTCAAGGATTGTTTAGCTTTGGTTTTGGAAAATAAATTCTAAATCGAAACTTTAGCACTATGAGCAAACCATTAATTAAAATAACGAATATCAAACGGGATTTTGAACTGGGAAATGAAATTGTTTATGTTTTAAAAGGCATCAATTTAGAAATCAACAAAGGGGAATATGTTGCTTTAATGGGACCCTCCGGTTCGGGAAAATCGACTCTGATGAATCTTTTGGGTTGTTTAGACACCCCAACTTCAGGCACCTATATCTTAAACGGTAAAGATGTAAGTCAAATGGAAGATGACGAACTGGCTGAAATTCGCAACAAAGAAATTGGTTTTGTATTCCAAACTTTCAATTTGTTACCACGAACTACAGCGCTTGACAATGTGGCTTTGCCAATGATTTATGCCGGATATTCCAAACCGGAACGCAATAAACGAGCTATTGAAGTACTAAAACAAGTAAATTTAGCCGACCGAATGGATCACCAGCCCAACCAACTTTCAGGAGGACAACGCCAGCGTGTGGCTGTTGCCAGAGCCTTGGTTAACAAACCTTCGATTATTCTTGCCGACGAACCTACGGGGAACTTAGACAGTAAAACCTCTATTGAAATCATGAATCTTTTTAATGAAATTCATGCGAACGGAAATACGGTTATTTTAGTTACTCACGAAGAAGAAATTGCCGCTTATGCACACAGAGTCATTCGTTTAAGAGATGGAATGATTGAAAGTGACACTACAAAATAATTTTAGATTTCTGAATTTAGATTTTAGATTATTTTCTAAATCTTAATTTTTAGATTACAACATTTAATCTAAAATCAGAACTCTAAAATCTAAAATTTTTAAAATGAAAATATATACTAAAACCGGAGATAAAGGAACCACAGCTCTTTTTGGCGGAACCAGAGTCCCAAAAGATCACATCCGCATTGAGAGCTACGGAACGGTGGACGAATTGAATTCTTATATCGGACTCATTCGGGATCAGGAAATCGATTCGCATTATAAAGAAATCCTAATCGAAATTCAGGATCGTCTTTTTACTGTTGGTGCTATTTTAGCAACTCCGGAAGACAAGACCGTTTTAAAAAACGGCAAATCCCGATTGCAAAATTTAGGAATTATAACCAGCGACATCGAATTATTAGAAAATGAAATCGATGCTATGGAAACACAACTTCCTCAAATGACACATTTTGTTTTGCCAGGCGGACATACTACTGTGTCACATTGTCATATTGCCCGTTGTATTTGCCGTCGTGCCGAACGATTAACAGTACATTTGAGTCATAATGAAGCTGTAGCCGAAATAGTTATTAGCTATTTAAACCGACTTTCTGACTATCTTTTTGTGTTGGCACGAAAGTTGTCCCTCGATTTAAACGCCGAGGAAGTAAAATGGATTCCAAGGAAATAGTATGCAGTTTGCAGTGATCAGTTTACAGGAAAACTGAATACTGAACACCGAATTCTGATTACTGAAAAACACGTTCTTAAATTTATTTAAAATAAATGGTTTTTTACTTGTCTTTTTCAGTAAAAAATTTATTTTTGCACAAAACTAAATCGACAAAAGATGTATTGGACATTAGAATTAGCATCCTATCTTAGTGATGCACCGTGGCCTGCTAACAAAGACGAACTTATTGATTACGCTATACGTGCAGGAGCTCCATTAGAGGTAGTAGAAAACCTACAGTCTATTGAAGATGAAGGCGAAATATACGAGTCAATGGAAGAAATTTGGCCAGATTATCCAACAGACGAAGATTACCTTTGGAACGAGGATGAATACTAAAAAAACTAAGAAAAAGTCTCAAAAGAGACTTTTTTTTTGTTCAACATAGAGATAGAATTAATTAGAAATACAAAACTATTATGAGTTTTATAAACAGCATTATTAAAGCCTTTGTAGGAGATAAATCCGAAAAAGATGTTAAAGCTTTACAACCTTATATCAATAAAATAAAGACTTTCGAAACTAGTCTTACTGCTTTGTCTAATGACGAACTTAGAGGAAGAACAATCTACTTTAAAGACGCCATTAAACAAGCCCGCGCTGCTGCCGATGCTAAAATTGCCAATTTACAGGCTGAAGTAGAAGGTATCGAAGACATTGACAAAAAAGAAGATCTTTATACCGAAATTGACAATCTTGAAAAAGAAGCTTATACAATTTCTGAAAAGACTTTAATGGATATTCTTCCGGAAGCCTTTGCTGTGGTAAAAGAAACAGCAAGACGTTTCAAAGAGAACGCTGAAATAACAGTTACTGCTACTCCAAAAGACCGTGAATTTTCGGCTACTAAAAGCTATGTAAAAATTGATGGCGACAATGCCATTTGGTTGAACAAATGGAATGCTGCCGGTAAAGACATTACCTGGGACATGATTCACTATGACGTACAGTTAATTGGTGGTATGGTGTTGCATCAAGGTAAAATTGCCGAAATGCAAACTGGAGAAGGAAAAACATTAGTAGCTACTCTTCCATTGTATTTGAATGCCTTAACCGGAAACGGAGTTCACTTAGTAACCGTGAATGACTATTTGGCAAAACGTGATAGTACTTGGAAAGCACCTTTATTTGAATTCCACGGCTTAACAGTTGACTGTATCGACAATCACCAACCGAATTCAGAAGGTAGAAAAAAAGCATACGATGCTGATATTACTTATGGTACTAATAACGAATTTGGTTTTGACTACCTAAGAGACAATATGGCGCATTCGCCATCGGATTTGGTTCAAAGAAAACACAATTATGCCATTGTCGATGAGGTGGATTCGGTATTAATTGATGATGCCCGTACTCCTTTGATTATCTCTGGTCCGGTACCACAAGGAGACCGTCATGAGTTTATGGAATTGAAACCAAAAATCGAAACATTGGTTGGTTTACAACGTCAATTAGCTACAGGATTCTTAACCGAAGCCAAACGATTAATCAAAGAAGGAAATACCAAAGACGGTGGTTTCATGTTGTTGAGAGCTTACAGAAGTTTGCCTAAAAACAAAGCATTGATTAAGTTTTTAAGTGAAGAAGGAATCAAACAATTACTTCAAAAAACAGAAAACCAATACATGCAGGACAACAACCGCGAAATGCCTAAGGTTGACGAAGCTTTGTATTTTGTTATCGAAGAAAAAAACAATCAGGTAGAATTGACTGATAACGGAATCAAATTCCTTTCAGGAGACACTGATGCTGATTTCTTCGTTTTACCGGATATTGGAACTGAAATTGCCAATATCGAAAAACAAAAATTAGAAAAAGATGCTGAGGCTGAAGCCAAAGAAAGATTATTTCAGGATTTCAGCGTAAAAAGCGAGCGTATTCATACCTTAACGCAACTCTTAAAAGCTTATACCCTATTTGAAAAAGACGTTGAATATGTAATCATGGATAACAAAATCCTGATTGTAGACGAGCAAACAGGTCGTATCATGGATGGTCGTCGTTATTCTGACGGATTACACCAGGCGATTGAGGCTAAAGAAAACGTAAAAATCGAAGCGGCTACTCAAACATTTGCAACAGTAACTTTGCAAAACTACTTCAGAATGTACAACAAACTGGGCGGAATGACCGGTACTGCTGTTACTGAAGCGGGTGAGCTATGGGAAATCTACAAATTAGACGTTGTTGAAATCCCAACAAACCGTCCGATTGCCAGAAAAGACAAAGAAGATTTTATCTACAAAACAACACGTGAAAAATTCAACGCTGTTATCGAAGACGTAACCGAATTATCTAAAGCAGGTCGTCCGGTATTGATTGGTACAACTTCAGTTGAAATCTCTGAATTATTAAGCCGTATGTTGAAAATGCGTGGTGTAACTCACAACGTATTGAATGCTAAAATGCACAAACAAGAGGCCCAAATTGTAGAAGAAGCAGGAAAACCAGGAGTAGTGACTATCGCTACTAACATGGCTGGTCGTGGTACCGATATTAAATTATCAGCCGAGGTTAAAGCCGCAGGAGGTTTAGCTATCATTGGTACTGAACGTCACGATTCGCGTCGTGTTGACCGTCAGTTGCGTGGTCGTGCCGGTCGTCAGGGAGATCCGGGAAGTTCTCAATTCTATGTTTCTTTGGAAGACAACTTAATGCGTTTGTTTGGTTCTGAAAGAGTAGCTAAAGTAATGGACCGTATGGGACTTGAAGAAGGTGAAGTGATCCAACATTCGATGATGACAAAATCGATCGAGCGTGCCCAGAAAAAAGTAGAAGAAAACAACTTTGGTGTTCGTAAACGTTTGTTAGAATATGATGACGTAATGAACGCACAACGTGAGGTGGTTTACAAACGTCGTCGTCACGCTTTGTTTGGCGAGCGTTTGAAACTGGATATCGCTAATATGTTGTATGACAGCTGTGAATTATTTGTACAAAACACTAAAGCGGCTAACGATTTCAAAACATTCGAATTTGATTTAATCCGTTATTTCTCGATCACTTCTCCTGTAACAGAAGCTGAATTTGCAAGAGCAAACGAATTAGAATTAACTGGAAAAGTATACAAAGAAGCCTTAAAATACTACAACGAAAAATGCGAGCGTAGCGCCAGAGAAGCCTTCCCAATCGTAAAAAACATTTTCGAAGATCCAAGCAATCAGTTTGAGCGCATTGTAGTTCCTTTTACCGATGGTGTAAAAACCCTAAGCGTTGTAACCGATTTAAAGAAAGCTTACGAAACCGAAGGAAGACAATTAGTTGCTGACTTCGAAAAAAACATCACTTTAGCCATTGTGGATGAAGCATGGAAAAAACACTTACGTAAAATGGACGAATTGAAACAATCAGTTCAGTTAGCCGTTCACGAGCAAAAAGACCCATTGCTTATCTATAAATTTGAAGCTTTCAACTTATTCAACAATATGTTGAACGGAATCAACAAAGAAGTAATCTCCTTCTTGTTCAAAGGTGATTTACCGCAACAATCGGCTCCGGAAATTGAAGAAGCCAGAGAAGTGGTTCGTCCAAAAGAAAAATTACAATTGACTAAAGACGAAATCCCTAACAGTGAAAGCATGAACCGCGAAGCCGGAGAAACGCAACAACGTCAGGTAACGGAAACTATCGTAAGAGAGATGCCAAAAATCAACCGCAACGACACGGTTTCCTTACTGCAAATAGCTACCGGAAAAACCGAGTCTATGAAATACAAAAAAGCAGAAGCCTTATTAGCAACTGGTGAATGGGTTATTGTTAACGAATAGTATTCAGTCCCGATAGCTATCGGGAGCAGTAGCAGAAAGCAGACCGCATAAATAAAGAGAATCCCCGATTACGAAAGTAGTTGGGGATTTTTTTTTATTCTGAATTCATTTCAGAATCTCTGAACTCATTTCAGAATCTTTTTTTTAGGAGCAGTACATTTTGGGTTTTCAATAAACATCCCTCCCGCTTTCGCCTTTATCTCTTCGCTACGCTACGAGGATATCGGCTCTATCGGGGCTAGGGTACAAACTCCCTTTTTTAAAATAAAATTTTTAAGACTATTTAAATATATTTGTTTTTATCAAAAAGTATTTTTTTCAAATTGACAAACACATATAACATTATAAATACTTAATTTAAAAATGAAAATAAAGGATTTAATTTCAATAGCAATTGTTTGTATTATACACACAAAATCTACAGCCCAAGAAGACCTTACAATTGATGCCGCCAAGAATCTTTGCTTTTGTCTAGACGAAGTAACAATGAAAAAAAATAAACTTGAAAAAATAATTGCAACAGCAAAAGATAAAAAGGTTGCAGAAATTGAACATCATTCAGAACAAATAGAAATATTGGAAAACATATTTGACTGCATGAGTAAAATAACAAAAGATGAATTGTGGAAGAAAGAAAATAATAGATTAATTATATATGAATACATAAAGAATAATTGCAATAATTATAAGGGACTAATAATATTCGATAAAATATCAGCTAAGAGCAAAGCAACAGTAGAAAAAAATGAGATTGAAAATAAAAGAACAGCTATAGATTATCGCAATTTAGCCTTCGAAGCTTTTGATAAAGGTGATATGTTTAATATCAGAAAACATTGCCGTAAAGCAATCGAATTAGACCCAACCAATACTGAAAAAGATATTATTTCAGAACATTTTTTTAGAATAGCTAAAAATTGGTTACAAACTGCAGATGACTATGAAAAAAAAGGCAATTTAGCTATAGCTCGAAGTTATAGGTCTGATGCTCATTTACCTCTGACTATTGCTTTAGATTTTGGAAACAAAAACCTAAATGAGATTGGCAAAGTTATTTACAATAATCTAATGAAATTGGGAGATAAAGTTGGTGCAAATTTATATCAAAAATACAACTAACCTAATAGCGTTTTTTTGCAACCCAACCGCGCGGATATAAACCTTAAGCCTCCTCCCTCTGGTGCTTGTCCAATGTCATTAAGTTAAGAAAGATAATCCCTGTTTTGTCATTCCGAAGAATGAGGAATCACACAAGCTGTTCACTTAATGTGATTTCTCCCTCTGGTCGAAATGACAAAAAATACGCTTAACTTAATGACATTGGGTGCTCGTTTGTGACGAGTGCCTGCTTAAATTAATTGAAAAATTGTAGCGTTTGTAACTCGGTTTTTTAACACGATCATCTTTATTAAGTTACTTTGATGCGATGCTTCAATAGTCAGCATGACAAGTTTGCGGATAATATCACTAAATTCCTTGCTCAAAATTGTTTAAATAAGCTGATTTTTCTGTTAAAAAAACACCCTAAAAAAATATTTATCCCTACTTTTGCACTCGAAAACAAAAAAGCACTTTTTTTGAAGTCATTATTCAGCATAGTACTTTCAATTCTTTTACTACTACCTTCTTTGGGTAGCTTTTTTGTGTATACCTCATTCAAATTACAACAGGACGAAATTGCTAAAACCATTTGCGTGCAACGTAAATTAGTTGACAACACTTGTAACGGTCGTTGCGAACTGCAAAAAAGCCTTAAAAAATACGAGGACAACGAAAAAAGAATGCAAAACAATCTGGACAGTAAAGTCGATTTAGTTTACATTCAAAATACATTTATTGCTAAAGATTGGGAGGTTACAGAACGTAACTTTTCACCAAGACCTAATTTCTATTCTTTAGAAAAGAAAACCATTTCGGTTTCGCTTTCCTCTTTCAGACCACCTTCCTTTTTGGTATAAATTTCAAAAACTGTTTTCCGTTTAAGAAAACCACTTTTCCTGAACCTTATTCAGGAAAAGAATCTATTTTTTTAAATTTATAACTTTCAAAATGAAGAAATTATTTCTGGCTTTGATCGTAACAAGCCAATTTGCCGTTGCCCAAAACCAAACGAAAACAACGCCAAATCAAACTAAAACCGATTCTACTGATACCCACCAACTAGCCGAAGTTTTTATTACCGCTAACCGTACTGCCACAAAACGCAGAGAAACTCCTGTAGCGATAAGCAAATTAACCGCGCAAAGTATTAATGAAACCAAAGCAGTCGCTGCTTATGAAATTATCAACAAGACTCCCGGAGTTTTGATGGTAAACCTAGGCAATGAACAACATTCCATGGCCATTCGCCAGCCTATGACTACCAATGCTTATTATTTGTATCTAGAAGACGGATTACCTATTCGTCCAATGGGGATTTTCAACCACAACGCCTTATTAGAAATTAATCAATTCAATTTACAAAGTATCGAAGTGGTAAAAGGTCCGGTTTCGTCACTTTATGGTCCTGAAGCAGTGGGTGGAACTATTAATTTCATTTCGCTTAAACCTTCTATCAATCCCGAATTTAAATTTGGAATTCAGGCCGATCAGTGGGGATACAAAAGACTACAGGCTGCCGGTGGAGCTACCATTGGAAAAATTGGTTTTCACATTGCAGGAATTTCCAGTTTACAGGAAAACAGCTGGATGACATTTTCGGATTATAACAAAGACAATCTGAATATTCGAATTGATTACAATATCAGTCCTACTACCCGATTAATCAGCAATACGATGTGGGGAAAATACTATTCGGATATGAGTGGCGGAGTTAATGAGAATGATTTTTACAATCGCGATTACAAAAGTACTTCTGATTTTACCTATAGAAAATCAGACGCTTTGCGTACCCGATTAACATTAGAACACGACTGGAACGAAAATGCAAGTTCGTATTTAACCACTTATCACAGAGATAATAAATTGGGACAAAATCCTTCTTATGGAATTCGCTGGAGCGCCATCAATAATCCTACAACAGCTACAGGCGAAATTAATTCGAATAATTTCAAAAGCTACGGAATCATTGGACAACACACTCAAAAATTTGCTTTCTTAAATACAAAATTGGTTGCGGGAGCCCTTTATGATTTTTCACCGGTAACCTATTGGGCATACCGAACAGATTTAAAAGCCAACTTAAATCCGGATGGGTTGACCGTAAACAGTTACGAAGTAATTGCCGAACGACCTGATGTAAAAATAGCCGATTATGCCGCTGACATTTATAATACAGCCGGATATGCTCAATTGAGCTTTAACCCTATTGAAAAAGTAATCATTACATTAGGTGGCCGTTATGACAACATGAAAATTGATTACAATAATACTTTAGACCAATCAACCGGAGAAAAACTTTACGATCGCTTTACTTTTAAAGCCGGAGCCAATTACAATCCGTTTGACAACGCTGGATTTTATGGCAATTATTCACAGGGATTTGCACCTCCGGGGATTACTTCGATTTTTCGAGCCAAACCCCGAACTGGTGGAACGACAGGAGTTCCGGCTGAGTTTTATTACAACCTAAAACCGGCAACTTTTGAAAATTATGAAATTGGAGGATGGATTACATTGTTCAAAAATAAATTGAATTTTGACTATGCCTTATATTATATGGATGGTAAAAATGAATTATTAAGTGTAAAACTAGAAAACAATGATACTGACTACCGTTCGGCAGGAGAAACGCGTCACAAAGGAATTGAGTTTGGGCTAAACTACAAACCCTCACAGCAAATCAATTTCAGATTAGGGGGAACTTATGCGCAACACAGCTACATTGCTTTTGAAGTTTCGGACAAATCGACGGATGCTTTGCAAAACCTAAACGGAAAAGAAATGCCTAATGCTCCCAGATGGTCAGCTAATTCCGAAGTGTACTACTACCCAAATTGGTTACCAAATTTCAGAACTTCTATAGAATGGCAACATGTAGGCGGTTATTACCAAAACCAGATTAATACTGTAAAATATGCTGGTTATGATATTTTTAATGCGCGCATAGGATACAAAATCCATAACATCGAAATTTACGGAAATGTAATGAACCTCACCGATAAATTATATGCTTACAATGTATCAAGAGCCAATTTGAGCACCTCACAGCCTGCTTATTTAGCTGCTGCCCCAAGAACATTTTTAATGGGAATACAATATAATTTTTCATTACGATAACAAAATAAGCCACAGATTAAAAGGATTAACACTGATTACAAAATCCTTAAAATCTTCTAAATCTGTGGCTAAAAAAAAGAAAACAATGACTTCTAAAACAAAATCTTCTAAAAAGAAGGATTCGAAATTCGTCAAGAAAATCAAACAACACATGTACCAATGGCACAGAACTATTGGTATCATCACTATAATACCTGTTATTTTTTGGACACTTTCAGGATTAATGCATCCTTTTATGGCGCATTTTTTTAAACCCGAAATTGCCTATGAAAAGTTGGAAATTCAAACTGTACAACCACAACAATTACCGCTATCTATACAGGAGGTTTTAAACAAAAACGACATTCGACAGTTCAAAAACTTCCGAATTGTATCTTTTAACAATACCACTTTTTATCAGGTTAAAAATATAATTGGTGATTTACATTATTTTGATACTTCCAATGGAAAAGAACTTCAAAACGGAGATGCCATTTATGCCGAATGGCTTTCCCGCTATTTCCTCGATGACCAAAAAAGTCCGGTAGAAAAAAGTGAACTCATCACTGAATTTGACCATCAGTACAAATATGTCAATCGTTATTTACCGGTTCATAAACTAAGTTTTGACCGTCCTGACGGCATGGAAGTTTATGTGGAAACGGCTTCAAGTAAATTAGCAACATTTAATCCGGGCTCCAGACAATTTTTCATTTGGTTTTTTGACACGTTTCACAACTGGTCGTTTATGGATGCTATCAGCAACAACAGCATTCGAATTATTAATATGATTTTGTTGTTATCAATCATAGGTTTTTCGGCCATTAGCGGCATTGTCATTTATGGCTTTTTGTGGAAACAATTTAAAAAAGCAGATAGTTTAGCTCCTAAAAAAGGAATCAGAAAATACCATCGCCAAATTGGAATTTGGGTTTCTTTATTCACCTTAACTTTTGCCTTTAGTGGCGCTTATCACGCTACGACCAAATGGGATCCATATACTTTGGACCAAATGGTTTACGAACCTACTCTAAAAACCAGCGATATTACATTGGCCAACAACCAATTAAATCTGGATTGGAAACATTTTCAAAACCAACAATTAATAAGCTTCAATGACAGTATTTATTACCGTTGCGAACTCGAGGATACTGCCAAGGGAAAATTCAAAAAACCAAAATCGGTTTCCAATTCGAAATGGAATAAAAAAGACAGTCCTAAAACAGAAGTAATTTATATTAATGCCACGACAAATAAAATAGTTCCTAATTTGGATTTCCAATACGCCGAATTTCTCGCTTATTATTTTACTGATGGAGCTCCAAAAGCGCCTTGTTGTGAAATGATGAATCCTGAAATCACGGATGAAACTGAAACTTTCTTAGAAAACGCAAAATTATTAGAATCAAAACTGATTACTAATTTTGAAAGTAGAGAATATGGCTTCGTTAATAAACGTTTACCGGTTGTGAAACTGGCTTATGATACACCTGAAAAAACTACTTATTTTATCGAAACTGCTACTTCAAGACTAGCAGCCAAAGTAAAAAGTTCAGATATCACCGAAGGATATTCCTTTGCAATTTTTCACAAATTTTTGTTTATGGACTGGGCAGGAAAAAACATTCGCGACCTAACCATGGTGCTGGCTGCACTCTGTATCTTAATCGTAAGTGTATTGGGATTGATTCTTTTTATAAGGAAGTAATCTATTTAACCGCAAAGTTCGCTAAGTTAATTTGTCTAATGTTTATATACGCAGAGGACACAAAGCTTAGCGAACTTTACGTTTTTATTTAAAAACTGAAATCTTTTGCTCTCTTTTCGGTTAATTAATTTCACCACAGATTACACAAATTTTCACAAATTTTTCTTTGCGAACTTTGCGTAAAACTTTGCGCACTTTGCGGTTAAACAAACCTATTCTCTAGGATTCTCCTCGTAATATCGGGTTTCTACACTTTTAATATTTCGGATAGAATTACGAGCCCAATCCAATCGTTTTTGCAAAATTTCGTCTTCGTTTAATTTCCAATCCAAATCTGAGCGTCTTAATCGATTAGTCAAATCCTGAATGATAATCGCTGCCGAAACCGAAATATTCAAACTTTCGGTAAAACCTACCATCGGAATTTTAAGAAATCCATCAGCATTTTGCATTACTTCTTCTGAAAGTCCTTCTTTTTCTGTTCCAAAAAACAAAGCAGCTGGTTTCCTAATATCAAATTTTTCTAAGGTACAATCCTGTTCGTGTGGTGTGGTAGCTATAATTTGGTAGCCCTGCTCTTTCAACGAATTGACACAGCCCATAACCGAATCATGTCGAATAATATCGACCCATTTTTGAGCACCCATAGCGATTTGTTTATCGATTCGTTTACCAAATCGCTGTTCGATTACATTCAATTCCTGAATACCAAAAACCTCACAACTGCGCATTACGGCCGAAGTATTATGCAACTGATACACATCTTCGACAGCAACTGTAAAATGTTTGGTTCGGTTTTCTAATACTTCTAAAAAACGTTCTTTGCGGTTATCAGTCAAAATAGTTTCTAAATAAGCGAGGTAATCTAAATCAATCATGATGCTTTTTAATTTTGCTCACAAAAATAGTAAAAAGAAAAAAAATCCTCTTAAGCGCTATAATCTAGGCGAAAATTACCGCAGATTCGCAGATTAACTATTCCAGACTCATAGCTTATTTTTATGAATAGCCTACTACTACTTCAATTTAAAAAAGCTATATTTAGCATTAAATTTATTATCAAGAACCCAATGAAAAAAAAGTTAGTCGTTTTAACCGGAGCTGGAATCAGTGCTGAAAGCGGTTTAAAAACTTTCCGAGACAGTAACGGCCTCTGGGAAGGACATGATGTCATGGAAGTAGCATCGCCGGAAGGCTGGCAAAAAAATCCGGAATTGGTTTTGGAATTTTATAATCAAAGAAGACGCCAATTGAAAGAAGTCAAACCTAATATTGGACATAAGGAATTAGCCCAACTTCAAATTCATTTTGACGTACATATCATTACCCAAAATGTAGATGATTTACACGAACGTGCCGGGAGTAAAAAGGTTTTACACTTGCATGGTGAACTGCTAAAAGTAAGAAGCACAAAAAACCCAAAGTATGTACTAGAATGGGAAGGTGATTTAAATTTAGGCGATGTCGATACATTCAAACATCAATTGCGCCCGCATATTGTTTGGTTTGGAGAGTCTGTACCATTATTTGACGAAGCACTCAACATTACTGAAACTGCCGATTATTTTGCAGTTATTGGAACCTCATTACAGGTCTATCCTGCAGCGGGACTTTTAGCTTTTGTACCGCCTGCAACTCCTGTTTTTTATATTGATCCGAACCCAATTTCGATACCTGATTTAAGAAATCCTTTGGAAACATTTCCAATGTTAGCCTCTGAAGGAGTTCCTCTTTTAAAAAACCAATTATTAGCGCAATTCCAATAATAAAGAAGAAGAAAAAAAACAACAAAACAGTAAAAAACTTCTAACTTCTAACGGCTAACTTCTAACTTCTCATTATATTTGTGCCTTTCAAAAAAATAAGCCCGATTTCCTAAGTGCTTTCGGATTCAATATCAACTTTTATTAGCATAAAAAGACAATGACGACTTTAAACGAATTGAATGCAATTTCTCCAATTGACGGAAGATATAGAAATAAAACCCTTTCTTTAGCGCCTTTTTTCTCTGAAGAAGCTTTAATCAAATACCGCGTATTAGTAGAAATTGAATATTTTATTGCTTTGTGCGAAGTGCCTTTGCCACAATTAAAAGGCGTAAACCCAAATTTATTTGAAAGTTTACGTAACATCTATAAAAACTTTTCAACTGAAGATGCGCTTTGGATTAAAGAAACTGAAAAAGTTACTAATCACGACGTAAAAGCCGTTGAATATTTTATCAAAGATGCTTTTGAAAAATTAGGTTTGTCAGAATACAAAGAATTCATCCACTTTGGATTGACTTCTCAGGATATCAATAACACTGCCATCCCACTTTCTACCAAAGAAGCTTTTGAGCAAGTATATATGCCATCTTTAATTAATGTTATTTCAAAATTAAAAGAATTGGCTACAGAATGGAAGGACGTTCCAATGCTTGCCCGTACTCACGGACAACCGGCCTCTCCTACCCGTTTAGGCAAAGAAATTGCTGTTTTTGTAGAACGTATAGAAGAGCAAATGCGTTTGTTATTTAATGTGCCATTTGCTGCTAAATTTGGTGGAGCAACTGGAAACTACAATGCACACAACGTGGCTTACCCACAAATTGACTGGAAACAATTCGGGACTAAATTTGTTGAAGAAAATTTAGGATTGCACCATTCGTTCCCAACTACTCAAATTGAACACTACGATCACTTTGCTGCATTCTTTGATACTTTAAAAAGAATCAACAACATCATCATCGACTTGGACAGAGACATTTGGACGTATGTTTCAATGGAATATTTCAAACAAAAAATCAAAGCAGGTGAAATTGGTTCATCAGCAATGCCACATAAAGTAAATCCTATTGATTTTGAAAATTCAGAAGGAAACTTAGGGATTGCTAACGCTATTTTCGAACACCTTTCTGCTAAATTACCTATTTCAAGATTGCAACGTGACCTTACTGACAGTACCGTTTTAAGAAATATTGGAGTTCCAATGGGACACACCATCATTGCATTTGAAGCTACTTTAAAAGGATTAAATAAATTATTATTAAACGAAGCTAAATTCCACGAAGATTTAGAAAATAACTGGGCTGTGGTTGCTGAAGCTATTCAAACCATTTTGCGTCGTGAGGCTTACCCTAATCCTTACGAAGCTTTAAAAGGTTTAACAAGAACAAATGAAGCGATTACTAAAAAATCAATCCATGAATTCATTGGAACTTTAGAAGTTTCAGATGCTATCAAAGCGGAATTATTACAAATTACACCAGCTAATTTCATCGGAATATAATACGAAACAAGTTATTACTTTTTAAAAGTCCCGTCCCGATAACTATCAGGACGGGACTTTTTTTATAAATCTATGTTAATTACGTACTAAAATTGCACATCAAAAGAGCATTTAGTATTTTTAACAACATTGCATTAAAATTTAAAATATGAGTACAGTCGCTGCTGTTGCTGAAGCATCCCAACATTTAAAACCCTTAATTAGTGATTTAGGATTAATCCTTATGACTGCTGGTATAGCCGTACTTTTGTTTAAAAAAATCAAGCAACCACTTGTACTGGGTTATTTAATTGCTGGATTCTTAGCCGGAAATAACTTTGACTTTTTCCCTTCGGTAAAAGATGTTCACAGTGTAGAAATCTGGGCCGAAATAGGTATTATAATATTATTGTTTAGCCTGGGCCTAGAATTTAGTTTTAAAAAATTAATGAAAGTGGGCGGCACCGCCTCCATAACGGCGATCACTCAAATCATATCCATGGTACTCATTGGTTTCCTTGTTGGAAAATGGATGGGCTGGAAACAAATGGATTGTATTTTTCTGGGCGTCATGCTTTCTATCTCTTCTACCACCATTATCCTAAAGACCTTTGATGAGTTAAAAGTAAAAGCCCAACAATTTGCCGGAATTGTAATTGGTTCTCTTATTGTTCAGGACATTGTTGCCATTTTGATGATGGTATTATTATCTACAGTAGCGGTAAGTCAGCAATTTTCAGGAGGAGAATTATTATTATCCGTATTAAAACTAGGTTTTTTCCTGATTGCATGGTTTGTGGGCGGAATCTTTTTTATTCCTACTTTATTAAAAAAAACCAAACACTTACTAACGGATGAAATGATGTTGATTCTTTCATTAGCCTTGTGTTTAATGATGGTAATTTTGGCATCAAACGTAGGTTTTTCACCGGCACTGGGTGCTTTTATCATGGGTTCTATTATTGCCGAAACAACCCATGCTGAACACATTGAACATCTTATCAAACCCGTAAAAGATTTATTTGGAGCTGTATTCTTTGTATCGGTAGGGATGTTAATAAACCCGGATACCTTGACCGAATATGCGCTACCGGTCGCAATCTTAACGCTAGTTACCATCTTTGGACAGTCTATCAGTTCTACTTTAGGAGCAATTATTTCAGGACAACCTTTAAAACAATCAATACAAACGGGAATGAGTTTATCACAAATTGGGGAATTCTCCTTTATTATTGCCACTCTGGGAATGTCTATGAATGTAACCAGCGATTTCTTATATCCTGTTGTTGTAGCCGTTTCGGCAGTTACTACCTTTACCACTCCGTTTATGGTTAAAATGGCGGTACCTTTTTCGGTCTATCTTGAAAAAAAATTACCCCGAAAATGGACTAAAAGAATCGCCCGTTATAGTGCCAATGCGCAGGCTATTCGATCAGTAAGTACTTGGCAAGTGGTTATCAGAGCCCATTTGGTTCAAATTCTGTTGCACACTATTATTATTACATCAATCATTTTGATGTCTTCTAAATTTGTATTGCCTTTAGTAGTGGATTCTAAATTTGGAAATGCCATTGCCGCATTAATTACTATGGTAATTATTTCGCCTTTTTTATGGGCCTTATCACTTCGTCGTGTGGCCGTAAAAGAAGTAGACCAATTATTTGAAGAAAAAAGATACCGAGGACCTATTTTAATGCTTTTCTTCTTCCGTATGGCATTAGCCGTATTCTATATTGGATTTTTATTGAATATCTTTTTCTCGCCTGTCATTGCCTTTTTTGCATTGGTAACTGCGATTGTAATTTATTTATTATTTCCTAAAAAATTACACGAACAATACCATAAAATAGAACGTCATTTCCTAACCAATCTCAACGATAGAGAAGAAAAAAAGATAGACCGAAGTTATACTTATTTAACATCTTGGGATGGTCACATGACTACCTTTGAAATATCAAAAGAATCCAATTTGGCAGGAAAAACACTTCGAGAAATCAAAATGAGAGAACTTCTTGGGGTCAATATTGCTTATATTAAAAGAGGTGATATTGTTATCCAAATTCCAAATAAAATGGAACGATTGTTTCCCGGTGACGAAATTTGTGTCATCGGTTCTGACGCTCAGGTCAAAGAATTTGCAAACTTCCTAAAGCAAAACGAAGTAGAAGTTCCTGAAACAGTAGCCAAAGACGAAATTATTCTGCGTCAAATTGTTTTACATAATGACGAATTTATAGGCCAAACCGTTGGTCAATCAAAACTAAGGGAACGTACTAAAGGATTATTAGTAAGTATCGAACGAAAAGGAAACCGAATTTTAAATCCGGAATCCAATATTATTTTGGAAAAAAATGATTTGCTTTGGATTGTTGGAAGCAAAAAATTAATGGCTACCTTATTCCAAGAATAAGCCTATTTATAAAATTCACAAAAATTAAAATGCCTGAACCAAGCAAATGTTCAGGCATTTTTTTTGTTTTACGATTGAACCAAGAATTGAAAATGCAATACAAATTAATAAAGCTATTCTATAAAAATAAAGGTCACATCTATTCATTTTCAACTGAAATTTAACTAAATTTATAGTAGAAAAAGGGTGAAAAATGTGAAACAAAATTGACTTCACCACTGGAAAAACTATAAGAACGCTAACCGAATAGTAATTGTAAAACAATTCAATATGGCCTTTATAGATTATTACAAAGTTCTGGAAGTAGATAAAAAAGCTACTGACGCTGAAATTAAAAAGGCTTACCGAAAATTAGCCCGTAAATACCATCCTGACATCAACCCAAACGACAAAGAGGCCGAAAAAAAATTCAAAGAAATTAATGAAGCCAATGAAGTTTTAGGAAATGCTGAAAAAAGAAAAAAGTACGATGCTTACGGAGAGCATTGGGAACATGCTGCCGAATTTGAAAAAGCCAATCAACATCAACGGTATTATGGTTCCGGAGGTTCTCAGGAAGAATTTAATAATTATGGCAGAGATGCTAATGATGATTATTCGGATTTTTTTGAATCACTCTTTGGAAACAGTCGTCGCAGAAGTTCAAGCCAACAATTTAAAGGAAACGATTTTACCACCGAGTTACAGCTAAATCTGGAGGAAGCTTACACTACTCATAAAAAAACTGTAATGATCAATGGAAAAAACATTCGTTTCACCATTCCTGCAGGTATTGAAAATGGACAAACTATTAGAATTCCCGGCCACGGTGGCGAAGGCATGAACGGTGGTCCTAATGGTGATTTATACATTACTTTTACAATCCATAATCATCCTGATTTTAAAAGAGACAAGGACAATTTGTACACAACTGTCACACTGGATTTGTACAAAGCGGTTTTGGGGGGAGAAGTTACTGTTACTACTTTTGACGGAAAGGCTAAACTTAAAATAACTCCAGGCACTCAAAACGGTTCAAAGATAAAACTCAAAGGAAAAGGATTTCCAGTTTACAAGCAAGAAGGCCATTTTGGCGATTTATATATCACTTTCCAAATTAAAATCCCTACAAACCTAACACCAAAAGAACTAGAATTATTTACCGAACTTTCTAAATTAAGAACAACATGAATACTGATAACTTTATACCCATAAAAACTTTATGCCAACATTATAAAGTTGAAATTAGTTTTTTCAATACGCTTGATGAAAATGGCTTAATCGAAATTCAATTTGTCGATAACATTCAGTATGTCCATAAAGAATCCATCTATGAAATTGAAAAAATAGTACGCATGCACAAAGATTTAGACGTAAACATTGAAGGAATTGATGTTGTTCTTAATTTACTTCAAAAGATTGACGCCTTACAAACTGAATTATTACGAGTTAGAAACCGTTTATTACTATACGAAAACTAGATTCACAAAGAAATCCAAAAAAAACCTCATTCAACCAATAGCATAAAACCCAATAAATTCAGCCACTCACAAGTAGCCATTTTCATTTTAACAAAAAAATATGAAATTTTTCATCACAATAATTGTATATACAAATAAAAAATGTGTTACATTTGTATCAACAAATAAAAAAGGTATTGAAATGAAAATTGAAGATGAAATAAAAAGTACGGTTGCATTAGACATTTCAAAAAAAATTATTCTCAATATATTATATACTAATAATATCCTGAGTGAAAAATTTAATGAATTATTAAAACCCTACGACTTATCAAGTGAACAATACAATGTTTTACGCATTCTTAGAGGACAAAAAGGAAATCCTGCTAATATGTGTGTTATTCAGGAACGTATGCTTGCAAAAACAAGTAACACTACCCGCCTTGTTGACAAACTTTTATTAAAAGAATTAGTAACTAGAAATGTCTGTCCGGAGAACCGAAGAAAAATTGAAGTTCTAATTACGCAAAAAGGATTAGACGTTTTAGCCGATTTAGATCCAAAAGTTATAGCCCATGAAAATGCTTCAACTTCAAATCTAAGCCTTGAAGAATTAGAAAAACTAAACGAATTATTAGAAAAATATAGAAATCAATAAAAATAGAATTATGAGCACCTTTATAGAAAATCAAAACTGGAGATATGCAACAAAGAAATTTGATGCATCCAAAAAAATTTCAGAACAAGACTTGAATACTTTAAAAGAAGCTATTCGCCTGAGTTCATCCTCTTACGGATTACAACCTTACAAAGTAATCATCGTTGAAAATCCCGAATTAAGAGCTAAAATTCAACCAGCTGCATGGGGACAAACACAAATTGTAGATGCTTCTCACCTTATCATTTTTGCAAATGAAACTCAAGTTGAAGAACAAAGTATCGATAATTACATTGCAAACATTAGCGCTACAAGAAACATTCCTGCTGAAGCTTTATCAGGCTACGCCGATTTTATGAAATCAAAACTTTTAAGTCTTCCGGAAGACACTAAAAAAATCTGGACTTCAAAACAAACGTATTTAGCTCTTGGAAATTTATTAAATGCTGCAGCTGAGTTAAAAATTGACGTTACACCTATGGAAGGTTTTGTTCCTGAACAAGTAAACGAAATTTTAGGTCTTGACAAATTAGGACTTAACACTTCACTTATTGCTACTTTAGGTTACAGACACGAAGAAGACACTACTCAACATTACAAAAAAGTTAGAAAATCAAAAGAAGAATTATTTATTACACTATAATTAACAATCAATTTAAAACAAACAAAATGAAAAATTTAAAATCAATCGCAATCGCATTATTCGTAGCTGTAGCTGGAATTTCAGTAAACGCACAAACTAAAAAAATTGACGCAAAAGCTTCAACCATCAAGTGGGTAGGTAAAAAAGTAACTGGAGAACACTCTGGAACGGTAAACTTCAAAGACGGAGCTGTAGTTTTAAAAGGTAAAAAATTAGTAGGTGGTTCTTTTTCAGTTGATATGACTTCTTTAACAGCTACTGATTTAACTGGAGAATACCAAGGTAAATTAAACGGTCACTTAAAAGCAGACGATTTCTTTGGAACGGATAAATTCCCAACTTCTACTTTAGTTATCAAAAAAATTAACACAAAAGCAAAAGATCTTTATACTGTAACTGCTGATTTGACTATCAAAGGTATTACTAAACCAGTTAATTTTGAACTTGCTGTTAAAGGAAATACTGCTACAACTGCATTCAAAGTTGACAGAACTAAATATGACATTAAATATGGTTCAGGAAACTTTTTCCAAGGTTTAGGAGACAAAACGATCAATGACGAGTTTGAATTAGCTGTTGCTATAAAATTCTAATTTAGTCCTCATTTTACTTTAATAACCCCAACGAAATGTTGGGGTTATTTTTTTGTTCATTTTTTTCTATTTTCCAACATCGTTTTATAGTAATTTCAAACAAAATCTTAAGCTTTTATTGTAACTTTGAGAGATAAAACACTTATTTTCAACCAGTATTAACCAAAACCTCATACAAAATGAAAAAATTAAGACTTGTATTACTGACGCTCTTTTTCCTCTTTTCTTTATCCGGAGCAAAAGCACAAACTAAAAAAATAGATGTTTCTAAAAGTCTCATCACCTGGACAGGAAAAAAAATAACAGGGGAACATGAAGGAATAATAAAATTTAAGGAAGGAGAACTTGTTTTTAAAGCTAACAAAATCATCGGAGGAAGTTTTATTGCCGATATGACAACATTGAACAATACCGATCAAACGGGAAGTTCTAAAGCAAAACTGGAAGGACATTTAAAATCAGATGATTTTTTTGGGATAAATAATTTCAAAACGGCGATTTTAACTTTCAAAAATATTACGCCAAAAGGAAATAACATTTATACCGTCATAGCCACCTTAACAATAAAAGGAATCTCGAATCCTATAATTTTTGATTTAAACACCAAAGGAAATTCTGCAACTGCAATTCTAAATGTTGATCGAACAAAGTATGACATCAAATATGGTTCAGGAAGCTATTTTGATGATTTAGGTGATAAAACAATTTATGATCTGTTTGAATTAAAAGTCAACTTAGTTTTTTAAAATAATGCAACAGAAAAATACATTAATATTTTTATCATTTAAAATTTGAAAAATCAAATATCATTTATATATTTGTCTCAAGATTAAAAAAAATGAAAAGAAACAATAATAATACTTGGTGGTGGAACAATTTACGTCAATAGTCGTGAACTAAGCTCCTATAGTATTATTCTAAATAAATATCAAAGGCTTGTCATCACGACAGGCCTTTTTTTTGTGCCAAAGAAAAAAACAACAATTATAATTTTAAATTTTATTACAATTGAAACAATTTAAACTTAATACAAAATTTAAACAAATACTGGCTGACACCATTACTCCGGTTAGCGTGTATTTTAAAATAAGAGATAAATTCCCTAATAGTCTTTTATTAGAAAGTAGTGATTATCATGGTAATGACAATAGTTTCTCTTATATCTGTTGCAACCCGATAGCTTCGATTAAAATTGAAAACGAAACTATTTTCAAGCAATTTCCTGACGGGACTAACGAAACAATTGCTATAGATGCTAATACAAATATTCCGGAGGTTATCCAACAATTCTCAGGTCAGTTCCAATCAGAGAAAAACAACTTCAAGTTTATTAATAACGGACTTTTCGGATACATTTCTTATGATGCGGTACGTTACTTTGAAAAAGTTACTATTGCCAAAAAAGAAAACAGCAACACGATCCCTGATGTCTATTATGCTGTTTATCAAAACATCATTGCCATCAATCATTTTAAAAATGAAGCTTATATTTTCTGCCACAGTGTTGATGACAGAAACAACATTGCCGAAATTGAACAATTAATGCAATCCCGAAATATACCTTCTTATAAATTCACAAAAGAAGGAGAAGGTTTCTCTAACCTGACTGATGAAGAATTCAAGCACAATGTGGCTTTAGCCAAAAAACATTGTTTCCGTGGTGATGTATTCCAATTAGTAATTTCAAGACGTTTCACGCAAGGATTTAAAGGAGACGAATTCAATGTTTATCGTGCTTTAAGAAGTATCAACCCATCTCCTTACCTATTCTTCTTTGATTATGGAGATTTCAAAATCTTCGGTTCTTCTCCAGAGGCCCAAATTATCGTAAAAGATCGAAAAGCCGAAATTCACCCTATAGCCGGAACTTTTAGAAGAACAGGTGATGATGAAAAAGATGCTATTTTGGCTAAAAAATTATCCGAAGATAAAAAAGAAAACAGCGAACACGTTATGTTAGTTGATTTGGCACGAAATGATTTAAGTCGTCACGGACATAACGTAAACGTAGAACGATACAGAGAAGTACAATTCTTTTCTCACGTAATCCACTTGGTTTCTAAAGTTACCGGACATCTTCATGAAAATGCTACTGCAATGCAGGTTGTTGCCGATACTTTCCCGGCAGGAACTTTAAGTGGTGCTCCAAAACACAGAGCGATGCAATTAATCGAAGATTATGAAACTACGAACCGTAGTTTCTACGGTGGAGCTATTGGTTTTATGGATTTTGAAGGCAATTTTAACCACGCCATTATGATTCGTACTTTCTTAAGTAAAAACCACCAATTACATTCTCAGGCTGGAGCCGGAATAGTTGCCAGTTCTGATGAAGAAAGCGAAATGCAGGAAGTATATAATAAATTGAGAGCTTTGAATACCGCTTTGGATTTAGCTGAAACTATTTAAAAATTGAAAAATTCAATGATTGAAAAATTACCCATCTTTAAATTTTTCAATCTTTAAATCATTAAATATAAAATGAAAAAAGTATTAGTTATAGATAATTACGATAGCTTCACATATAATCTGGTTCATTATCTGGAAGATTTAAATTGTGAGGTTACTGTTTACCGAAATGATGAATTTGAGTTGGAAGAAGTAGAAAAATTTGACAAAATTTTACTATCTCCGGGGCCTGGAATTCCTGATGAAGCTGGTCTATTAAAACCCGTTATTGCCAAATACGGTCCTACCAAAAGCATTTTTGGGGTTTGTTTAGGACAGCAAGCTATCGGTGAAGTTTATGGAGGAACACTTTCTAACTTAGACAAAGTATATCATGGTGTAGCAACTCCTGTAAAAACAGTTGTTGATGATGAAGTTATATTTCAGGGCTTAGAAAAAGAATTTGAAGTAGGCCGTTACCATTCATGGGTTGTTGATGCTACTTTACCAGCGGATTTAGAAGCCACTTCTTTTGACGAAAACGGTCAGGTGATGTCTTTACGTCACAAAACATTTGATGTTCGCGGAGTGCAATTTCACCCGGAAAGTGTGTTGACACCAAACGGAAAAAAAATGCTGGAAAACTGGGTTAATTCATAGTATTCAGTCAACAGATTTCAGTATTCAGTTAAAAACTTAGAATCTAAGTAACTTAGTCCCGATAGCTATCGGGATAGCAACTTAAAAAAAATGAAAAACATATTAAATCGATTAATCAATAACGAATTACTTTCCAAAGAGGAAGCTAAAAACGTATTGGTTAATATTTCTAACGGAAGCTATAATCCAAGTCAAATTGCCGCTTTTTTAACGGTATACATGATGCGTAGCATTAGCATCGACGAGTTAGCCGGATTTAGAGAAGCCCTTCAGGAATTGTGTGTCCGCATTGATTTATCCGATTATAACACCATCGATTTAGTAGGAACCGGAGGTGATGGAAAAGACACTTTCAACATTTCTACTTTAGCTTCTTTTTTAACGGCCGGAGCAGGAGTAAAAGTGACTAAACACGGAAATTACGGTGTTTCTTCTATTACGGGTTCCAGCAATGTAATGGAAAGTTTAGGAATTAAATTCAGCAACGACGCTGATTTCCTAAGAAAATGTGTGGACCAGGCAGGAATTTGTATTCTGCACGCTCCCCTGTTCCATCCTGCTATGAAAAACGTAGGTCCTATCCGAAAAGAATTAGGCGTAAGAACTATTTTCAATATTTTGGGACCAATGATTAATCCATCATTTCCAAAGAATCAATTGTTAGGGGTTTTCAATTTAGAATTGGCCAGAATGTATGCTTATCTGTATCAAAATACCGATAGCAATTTCACCATTGTACACGCCTTAGACGGTTATGATGAAGTATCCTTAACAGGGGCTACAAAGGTAATTACCCATAAAACTGAAAGAATGATTAACCCTGAAGATTTTGGAGTAAGTTTAATCAAACAAAGCGAAATTGAAGGCGGAAAAACAGTAGAAGAATCGGCACAAATGTTTATCGATATCATTTCCGGAAAAGGAACCGAAGCCCAAAACAATGTGGTTTGTGCCAATGCCGGTTTAGCAATTGCTACCGTAACTGGATGCACACCATTACAAGGATTTGAACAGGCTAAGGAAAGTTTATTCTCAGGAAAAGGATTAGCAGCTTTGAAAAAATTACAGGAATTGAGCAGATAAAAACAAACACGAATTTCACGAATTAGCACGAATTATTTTTTGTGTCTTTTTGACAAAATAATACAAAATGAATATACTCGATAGAATCATAGTTGACAAAAAACAAGAAGTAGTTTTAAAAAAATCAATCATTCCGGTTTCCCAACTGGAAGCTTCGGTTTTCTTTGAAAAAAAGATCATTTCTTTGAGCAACAATTTAAGAAACAGCAACTCAGGAATCATTGCAGAACACAAACGTCGTTCACCTTCTAAAGCCGAAATCAACTATGGTTTTACGGTAGAAGAAGTCGTAAAAGGATATGAAAGTGCCGGTGCCTGCGGAATTTCAGTTTTAACGGACGGTAAATATTTCGGTGGTTCATTGGACGATTTACTATTAGCCAGAGCTTCGGTAAATATTCCGCTATTGCGAAAAGAATTCATTGTTGACGAATACCAAATCTTAGAAGCCAAGGCACATGGTGCCGATTTGATTTTGTTAATTGCAGCGGTTTTAACCCGCGAAGAAATCAAATCGTTATCTGAATTTGCTAAAAGCTTAGGATTAGAAGTTTTATTGGAAGTTCACAATCAGGAAGAACTTGAAAAATCAATTATGCCTACATTGGACATGATTGGGGTAAATAACAGAAACCTGAAAACTTTCGAAGTAAGTCTGGATTTCAGCAAGCAATTAGCCGATCTAATCCCGAATGAATTCGTAAAAGTTTCTGAAAGCGGAATCAGTTCTGTTGAAGCCATTAACGAACTAAAACCTTACGGATACAAAGGATTCCTAATTGGTGAAAACTTTATGAAAACAGCTAATGCCGGAAAAGCAGCTACGGAATTTATACAAAAGTTAGAAGTTAGAAGTTAGAAGGCAGAATTAAGTATTCAGCTTACAGCTTTGTTTACTTTGCGAAAACTTCTTTCTCTTTGCGGTTAAAAAAAACAAATTATGAAACTAAAAATCTGTGGTATGAAATATCCCGACAATATGCTCGAAGTAGGCGCGCTCCTACCCGATTATATGGGATTTATATTTTGGGAAAAATCAGCCCGATATTTTGATGGCATCATGCCTGATTTACCAGACTCTATTAAAAAAACCGGTGTTTTTGTCAATGAATCAGTCGAAAATATTGTTAAAAAGGTAGAAAATCATAATTTGCAAGCCGTACAGTTACACGGAGAGGAATCTGTAGAATTTTGTTTAAATTTGAAAACGCAATTAGCAGCAAATATTGAGATCATAAAAGTATTTTCGGTAGCCGATGATTTTGATTTCTCCGTTTTGGAACCGTTTGAAAAAGCCTGCGATTATTTTCTTTTTGATACCAAAGGAAAATTGCCTGGAGGAAACGGAACTACCTTTGACTGGAAAGTATTGGAAAACTATCCTTCAACAAAACCGTTCTTCCTTAGTGGCGGAATTGGTCTTGACGAAATGGATGCTGTCAATGAAATAATAAAAACCAATTTACCCGTTTATGCTATTGACGTAAACAGTAAATTTGAAATAGAACCAGGATTAAAAAATATAGAAGCACTACAGTGCATCGCCATAAAAAACAAATAATAATGTTATACAACGTTGATGAAAAAGGCTATTATGGCCAGTTTGGAGGAGCTTACATTCCTGAAATGTTATATCCAAATGTAGAGGAATTACGCCAACAATATTTAAAAATCATGGCTGAACCGGATTTTAAAGCCGAGTTTGACCAATTATTAAAAGATTATGTAGGACGTCCTAGTCCGTTGTATTTTGCAAAAAGGCTTTCTGAAAAATACAATACCAAAATCTACTTAAAAAGAGAAGATTTAAATCATACCGGAGCGCACAAAATCAACAATACTATTGGACAAATCTTAGTTGCTAAAAAATTAGGTAAAAAACGTATTATTGCCGAAACTGGTGCCGGACAACACGGTGTGGCAACCGCTACCGTTTGTGCTTTAATGGGATTAGAATGTATTGTGTACATGGGTGAAATTGACATTGCACGCCAGGCGCCAAACGTGGCTCGTATGAAAATGTTGGGAGCAACAGTACGCCCTGCCCTTTCAGGTTCAAGAACTTTAAAAGATGCTACTAACGAAGCCATTCGTGACTGGATTAACAATCCGGTTGATACCCATTATATTATTGGTTCAGCTATTGGACCGCATCCTTATCCGGATATGGTTACCCGTTTTCAAAGCGTTATTTCTGAGGAAATCAAATGGCAGTTAAAAGAAAAAGAAGGACGTGAAAATCCTGATTATGTGGTAGCCTGTATTGGTGGCGGAAGTAACGCTGCCGGAACTTTTTACCACTTTTTGCATGAGCCCGAAGTAGGAATCATAGCCGTAGAAGCGGCAGGAAAAGGAATCCATTCAGGGCATAGTGCTGCAACGAGCAAATTAGGAAAAGTAGGTATCATCCACGGTTGTAAAACACTGTTGATGCAAACTCCTGACGGACAAATCACCGAACCTTATTCAATCTCGGCAGGTTTGGATTATCCGGGTGTGGGACCTATGCACGCACATTTGGCCGAAACAGGACGTGCTGAGTTTTTCTCAGTAACCGATGACGAAGCGATGACAGCCGGATTGCAACTTTGTAAACTCGAAGGAATTATCCCTGCCATCGAATCCTCTCACGCTTTAGCCGTTCTTGATGACAAAAAATTCAAACCCGAAGATGTTGTTGTCATTTGTCTTTCAGGACGAGGAGACAAAGATTTAAACAACTATATCGAATATTTTAAATATTAACAGGGCGTTACCCCCGAAGAAAAATCGGGGGTCGGGCTGTTCGCTATAGCTATCATGCCGAACACCGGCATAATAGGCTGTCGCTTCCATCCCTAACGCACAAAAAAACTAGAACGTTCAATTTTCAAACCAGCACAAATGGAAAAATTATTTGCTTACGGAACTTTAAAAGACAAAAACATTCAGGAAAATATTTTTGGACGTACGCTAAAAGGTGTTCCCGACAGATTAATCGGTTTTGTGATTAATTATATCGAAATTGAAGAAGAATTTGGTATAGAAAAATATCCAGTTATTATTGCTACTAATAATCCGGATGACATCGTAACAGGAATTGTTTATGACATTTCTGAGAAAGACGTTTATCTTGCCGATACCTACGAAGGTTTGCATTACAAACGCATCGAAGTAACCTTAGAATCCCTGCAAACTGCCTGGGCATATATTGTTACTAATTAAAAACAAATAGCATTAACTATTAATTTTACCATTAAGACATTAAGAAAATTAAGTCTTAACTATACTTAATTACTTAATGGTTTACAATAAAAATACAATTAGTGGTAAAAATCGAAACTATACAATGAACAGAATCGAACAAAAATTACAAGAAGACAAAAAAATACTTTCCATCTATTTCTCGGCGGGATATCCTAATCTAAACGATACGGTACAAATTATCCAGGACTTAGAAAAAAACGGAGTTGACTTAATTGAAATTGGATTACCATTCAGTGATCCTTTGGCTGATGGCCCTACCATCCAGGCGAGTTCTACGACGGCTTTACACAATGGTATGACGACTCAAATTTTGTTTGACCAATTAAAAGATATTCGTAAAACGGTTTCAATTCCGTTAATCATTATGGGGTATTTCAACCCAATGTTACAATATGGTGTAGAAGCTTTTTGCCAAAAATGTGCCGAAATTGGTATCGATGGTTTAATCATACCTGATTTACCTGTTGATGTCTATGCCGAAGAATACAAAGCTACTTTTGACAAATACGGATTAATCAATATCTTTTTAATCACACCACAAACTTCTGACGAGCGCATACGTTTTATAGATAGCGTTTCCAGCGGATTCATCTATATGGTGAGCTCAGCAAGTGTTACGGGTTCTCAGGCAGGTTTTGGCAGTACACAGGAAAACTATTTCAAACGCATTGCCGATTTGAACCTTAAAAACCCACAAATTGTAGGCTTCGGAATCAACAATGCCGAAACTTTCAATCAGGCTACTCAATATGCTAAAGGTGCTATTATTGGCAGTGCTTTCATCAAACATTTATCCGAAGAAGGCAGCGGAAAAATTGCTGATTTTGTGAAAGCAATTGGATAGTTTATTTCTGAATTAAAAATTTATTTTACCGCAGATTCGCAGATTAAAAATTTGTAAATTTGCGGTATTTTTTTCGGCACATTCAGAAGTAATCTATCTTTTGAATAAAAATTAAAGAAAATGACCGATTTTAGATATCCATTATCGGTCATTTTTGCTTTTTGAGATTTTTCAAGATATAGTTTCGGCTAAAAAA
>NZ_JBBYHU010000027.1:0-58689 GCF_038289905.1 Flavobacterium flavipallidum
AACTTATGTTGCACCTGTAGGAACTGACAATTGTTCGGGACAATCAACCGTACAAACAGCCGGTTTACCATCGGGAAGTGCTTTTCCTAAAGGAAAAACGACAAATACTTTTGAAGTAACTGACGCCAGCGGAAATAAAACTTCTTGTACATTTGATGTAACGATCAACGATACAGAAGCTCCTGCAATAACATGTCCGGGCAATATTGTTCAATCAACCGATACAGGTTTGTGTAGTGCCGTAGTAACTTATGTTGCACCTGTAGGAACTGACAATTGTTCGGGACAATCAACCGTTCAAACAGCTGGTTTACCATCGGGAAGTGCTTTTCCTAAAGGAAAAACGACAAATACTTTTGAAGTAACTGATGCCAGCGGAAACAAAACTTCTTGTTCATTTGATGTAACGATCAACGATACAGAAGCTCCGGTAATAACATGTCCGGGCAATATTGTTCAATCAACCGATACAGGATTGTGTAGTGCCGTAGTAACTTATGTTGCACCTGTAGGAACTGACAATTGTTCGGGACAATCAACCGTTCAAACAGCCGGTTTACCATCGGGAAGTGCTTTTCCTAAAGGAAAAACGACAAATACTTTTGAAGTAACTGATGCCAGCGGAAACAAAACTTCTTGTTCATTTGATGTAGTTGTAATAGATAACGAAAAACCAAAAGTATTTACTCAAAACATCATTCTTCAATTAGACGCTACTGGAAATGTTTCAACCACAGCTGCTGCAGTTAACAATGGTTCAAGTGATAATTGTGGGATTGCGAGTCTAAGTTTAAGCAAAACTGATTTTAATTGTTCAAATTTTGGAGATAACACAGTTACCTTAACTGTAACGGATGTAAATGGAAATAGTTCAACTGCAACTGCAACTGTTACAGTAGAAGGTTATGCTGTTATTGATACTCACCCCCAAAGTACAGAATTAGTGTATGGTTGTGATGCACCAATCTTAAATGTAGCAGCTCATGTGGTTGGTACGGGAACTTTGAGTTACCAGTGGTATAAAAATACAACAAACAGTAACAGTGGAGGAACTTTAATTGTAGGGGAGACATCAACTAGTTATCAAACACCTCATAATTATAATGTTGGAGATTATTATTACTATGCAGTTGTCACCACTAATTCTTGTTCAGTTGCAAGTGATGTTGCAAAAGTAGCTATTACCCCTCAAACAGCGTCAGCGGTAGGAGATATTTATTATACAGGTCCTATTATGGCTTGGACTACAAGTTCTACAAGTAATACTGCAACAGTAACTTTGGCTGCAACGATTAAAAATAGTAAGCCTTGTGGCGATATAAGAACAGCACGAGTAACTTTTACAGTAAATGGTCAGCCTATTTCAAGTGCTCAAAATCTTCCAGTTGGATTTATTGATCCAAATCATCCTGCACTGGGTGGTACAGCCTCTGCAATTGTACAGCTGAATATAGCTAACAACGCTACAAGTGATTTATTTGATATCGGTGTAATTATTTCAGGAAATTATGCTACAGGGAATTTTGTGCCTGGTGTAGTTACAGTTATAAAACCAAAACCTGGTGGGGTTATAGGTGGAGCAGTTGCTTTATGTAATGACAATGCTACAGGTTATGTAAAAGGAACAGGAAAAGCGAATTTAAATTTTTATGTAGAATATGCCATGAAAGGTAAGAGCGTTTCGAATCCAAAAGGAAAAGTAAGTTTATGTGTATCAAGCTATAATAAACCAGACGGAACTATTGATAATGTGCCTCATTGGTATTTGATAAAAAGTAATGCTATTGCCAGTTTGAATATTACGTCACCTACAGCAACTTTTTCAGGAAAAGCCAATATTGCTGAAATGAATTCTCTTACCGGTGAATTGACTCCAATTGAAGGAAATTGTCAAATGGTTTTGGATTTAAAAGATGCAGGAAATACAACGGGAAGTGATTTAGTAGGTATAACAATTCAACGAAATGGAGGAGGTATATGGTATTCTAATAATTGGGTTTCTACAAAAACAGTTATGGCTTCTATTTGTGGAGGAGACTTAAATGTATCGGGAGCGCCTTCATCGGGTTCAACTACTGCTAAAGTTTCGGATGTAAAATCAGTTGCAACATTCCAAGAAGAAAATTCAACTGAACCAACGATATTCAGCGTAATCGCTTATCCAAATCCTTCTTCGAGTGTATTTACAATTGAAGTAGCGGGTAATAGTACTGAAAATGTTCAGGTATTGGTTTATGACAGTGCCGGAAAATTATTAAAAGTTATTGATAAGAAAGCAGGTGATTCAATCAGTTTTGGAGAAGATTTACCAAGAGGAACGTATATTGCTAAAATAACTCAAGGAGTTGAAAGTAAAACGGTCAACTTAATTAAGAAATAATAATATTAAAATTATACTATTAAAAGCCAACTCATTCATTTGGGTTGGCTTTTAATTTTTAGTTAAATATGTTTTTACTAAAAAGGTTTAAGTCAAAAAAACATTATTTTAGAGCTAGTTAAAGAGATTTTTAGAAAAGTATAATTTAAATAGTAAGCTATGAAAAGAAACGCAACTGCAGTCTGGAAAGGTTCTCTCAAAGAAGGGAAAGGAGTTTTGACAACTCAAAGTAAGACATTAGAAAATACTCAATATTCCTTTCATTCCCGATTTGAGGAAGGAGTAGGCACAAATCCAGAAGAATTAGTTGCAGCGGCACATTCGGGCTGTTTTACAATGCAATTATCAGCTTATATTACCGAAGCCGGATTTGAAATTGAAAGTATTGAAACTAAATGCGTGATTAATTTATTGGAAGGGACAATTAAAGAATCTAACTTAACTGTAAATGCTAAAATTGAAGGGATTTCAGATGCGGCTTTTCAGGAATTGGTAACAAAGGCAGAACAAAATTGCCCAATTTCTAAGCTGTTTAATACTACAATTACAACTTCAGCTAGTTTGATTTAAAAAAAAATAATAGAAAAAGGCTCGTTTTTATTAGAAAACAAGCCTTTTTTATGAATATAAGTTTGAAAATTAATCAAACAAATCAGATGATAAATAACGATCCCCACGGTCGCAAATAATAGCTACAATCACACCAGATTCGAGTTCTTCGGCAATTTTTACAGCTACTGCTACAGCACCACCGCTGCTCATTCCGGCAAAAACCCCTTCTTCAAGCGCTAAACGTTTGGTCATGGCACGAGCTTCTTTTTCGCTTACATCAACAGTACGATCTACTCTGGAAGGATTGAAAATTTTAGGCAGGTATTCTTCAGGCCATTTTCTAATTCCCGGAATTTGAGAACCTTCTGAAGGTTGCGCACCTACAATTTGAATATTTGAATTTTGTTCTTTCAAATAAGTCGAAGTTCCTATAATAGTTCCTGTAGTTCCCATAGCTGAAACAAAATGAGTAACACTACCTTCGGTATCTTTCCAAATTTCAGGACCTGTGGTGTTGTAATGCGCTTTCCAGTTGTCATTGTTGGCAAACTGATTCAACATAATATAACCACCTTCGGCAACCTTTTTATCAGCATAATCTCTTGAACCTATGATTCCTTCACTGGCAGGAGTAAGGATTACTGTTGCACCATAAGCACGCATGGTTTGGGTACGTTCTTTAGTGGAATCTTCCGGAAGGATTAATTCGATTTCGATACCTAATAATTGCGCAATCATGGCTAATGCAATTCCGGTGTTACCACTGGTAGCTTCAATTAATTTATCTCCTTTTTTAATCTCACCGCGGTCTAATGCGCCTTTGATCATATAATATGCAGCACGGTCTTTAACACTACCACCGGGATTGTTGCCTTCTAATTTTAAAAGTAGTTTTACGTTTTTATTTTTTACTAAATTGACTGTTTCTACAAGCGGAGTATTCCCTATTAAGTCAACTAATTTTTGAGATTTCATATTATTTAATTTCTTTTACTTTTATTTCAGTCGTTGTGGTGTTCATGACAATTGATTTTGCAGGAACCGACTTAGTAACCCAGGCATTTCCTCCCACAATGCTGTCTTTGCCTATAACAGTATTTCCTCCAAGAATGGTCGCATTGGCATAAATACATACATTTTTTTCAACAGTAGGATGCCTTTTGGCGTTTTTCATTTCTTTGCTTACACTCAAAGCACCCAGTGTAACTCCTTGGTAAATTTTAACGTGTTTTTCAATTACAGCTGTTTCACCTATCACAATACCTGTGGCGTGATCAATAAAAAATGGAGAGTCAATTTGTGCTCCGGCATGAATATCCGTTCCGGTAATACGATGTGCATATTCGCTCATTAAACGAGAAAAAAGCAATAAATCCTGTGAGTATAATTCATGACTAATTCGATAAATTGCGATCGCATAAAATCCCGGATAGGCCAAATAGACTTCTTCGATACTATTAGAAGCAGGGTCGTTTTCTAAAATGTATTCGGCATCCTGATTTAATTTTTTTAAAATTGAAGGCAGTTTAGCCACAAAATGATCCCAACCACTTTCGCACAAAGCATTTGGTTTTTTACAGGCAAGAGCAGCAATTTCTTTGAATTGTTGTTCCAGTTCGTCAATACTTTCATTCAATGGTGCATTAGCATCAAATAAAGTATAAAATATTTTCTCTGTAAAAGCTTCGACCTTAGTTTTGATTCCGTAATTTATTGAGGTATGGCTTTTTAGCTCATTTATGTTTTTTATAATTAAATCCTTTGTCATGACTTTTGGATGGTATAGTTAGTAGTGCAAAATCTACTTTTGATTTTTGATGCAATTTAAAACAAATATATTGAACTATTTTGAATAAAAGGACAAGATGAAGCAAGCATTCACAGGATTATATTGTTTTTTAAAAATGTATTTGAACTGTTTTAAATAGAATTTTCAGGAATTGAATTAGGCTTTGCATACACCACAATTTTAATTTTATTACTTTTGAAAATTGATACTATTAAAAATGAAAAAATTAGTTTTTCCTATCATGTTTATTGCTATTGTTGTTGCCTTTTATGAACAAACTGCAGCAGATAAAAATGTTTATGTAACTGTAATTGCGATGGCTGTTTTTATGTTTGGAATAATGCGCTTAAGTGCAAAGACACCTAGTAAAAATCCTCAAAAAGAAGATGAAAATGTTGACTAAAGGAGATAAAGTAGCGGTGCTTGATGAGGCTATCAACGGAGTAGTGGTAACGGTTAAAGGACAAGAGGTTACAATAGAAACAGATGAAGGATTTATAATGCAGTTTTCGGAAAGTGAACTGGTTAAAACCGGAGATGCCGATAATTTAATGGATACTGTAAAAAAGATAAATACAGAAGCAATAAATAAAGAAAAAGCAATTCCCAAACCTAGAAGTTTTGTAAAAGAGAAAAGGGAGAAAGGCAATGTTCCCGTTCCTGAATTTGATTTACATATCGAAAAACTGGTTAAAAATAAACATGGCATGTCTAATTATGATATTTTGACGTTGCAGGCTGAAACTGCCCAGCGCCATATTGAATTTGCTATCAAAAATCGTATACCTAAAATTGTACTAATTCATGGTGTAGGCGAGGGGATTTTAAAAGCCGAATTGGATTTCCTATTAGGGCGATACGATAATATTGATTTTCAGGAAGCCAATTATCAAAAATATGGGCAAGGTGCCACCGAAGTTTATATTCGTCAAAGTAAAAAATAAATTGAATTTCAGATAAAAAGAAAGCTCGTTTGAACTAACAAACGAGCTTTTTTTTTATAATAATCCAAGATTAATTGGATGTGGTATTCAGCTCTCCTAAAGTATAACTACTACCTAAATTAAAAGTAGCAAGACCTTTTTGTAAAGAAACATTTTTCAAAACAACAGTGTGTTTATAAACATTAGGACCGTTAGTGGTCGTAGTTACTTCAATAATTCCGCTTGTACCACTTACTCCGGCAACACCACTCCATAATTCGCTTACTGCAGGAGTAGTAGGAGTTGTGCTTTGACAAAAATAATCAGAGGTTAATAGGTTTGAGAATAAGCGATACGTTAAAATGTTAGTGCTAGTTCCTATTAATCCTGTTCTTGGCGTATTTAGTGGGGTAACTTCATTTGGAATTAAGCTAGGATCAATCGTAAGGATTAAGGCTTCACTGGTATTGTATTCGTAAACATCATTAGATGAAGTACATTTTGTTAGTGATTGATTAAAGTTAAATGGCAGTGTAGTTGTCGAAGAAGTGTAATTACCAAATCTAAAAGTTTCATACTGTTGTTCAGAACCATCAGGTTTTTTAAAATTTACATCAATCAATACAATGTTGTGATTGTAACCGGTTATTTTGGTAGCATTCGTCGTGGTGTTGGTTTCTTTGTTAGTAGAAGTTACAATTTGAATAGTACCACTTATAGCAGTCCACTGTTCTGTAATCACAGGAGTTGGCGGAGCGAGGGATTCACAAATATTATCAGATGCTACAGTTCCATTATAAAAACGATAGACCACTTTGTTTGTTGATGTAGTAATGTTTAAATTGATTGTGTCATTTGCTTCAGTCAGTTCTTTAGGGAAAATAGTTTTATCAATTTCCATAATCAGTGCTTCCTGATCTTTCAGTTTATAAATAATATTCTTATCGCTACAACTTTGAGTAGTAGTTACATCTTCGAAGCTAATATCTTCCTGGGTTAAGTTTCCATCGTCACAAGCATTAAGAAATGCTAATAAAACCAAAAGGCTTAGGGCTTTTTTCATTGTAAAAATTTTGACAAAAATAGGCAAAAAATGACAAATGCGAATCGGCTTTTGATAATTGATTATTTTATAACTTTGCGACAATGAAAAAAATATACCTCGATAACGCTTCTACAACCGCCATCCGTCCTGAAGTGATTCAGGAAATGACTAAAGTACTGGCTGAAGATTACGGAAATCCATCCTCAACACATAGTTTTGGTCGTAATGCTAAAAATATTCTGGAACTTTCTCGAAAATCAATCGCAAAACAACTCAATGTTAACGCACAGGAAATTGTATTTACTTCGGGAGGAACCGAAGCCAATAACTGGATTTTGCGTTCGGCAGTCAAAGATTTAAAAGTCAAACGAATCATTAGTAGCAAAATTGAGCATCATGCGGTTTTGTTGGCTATTACCGCTTTGCAAAGGGAATTTGGTATTCAAGTGGATTATGTGAATTTGTTAGCCAATGGTGAGGTCGATTTGACTCATTTGGCTGATTTATTGAATCAGGAGGTGAAGACATTGGTGAGTTTAATGCACGTGAATAACGAAATAGGAACGGTGTTAGATTTAGAGCGTGTAGGTGTTATTTGTAAGCAATACAACGCTTTATTTCATTCGGATACGGTGCAGTCTATGGGAAAAATACCATTGGATTTACAAACGATTCCGGTAGATTTTGTGTTGGCAAGCGCCCATAAATTTCACGGACCAAAAGGAGTTGGTTTTGCTTTTGTTAGAAAAAATACCGGATTACAACCCTTGTTTTTTGGAGGCGAACAGGAAAAAGGCCTTCGTGCCGGAACCGAAGCCATTCATCAAATTGCCGGAATGGCAAAGGCTTTGGAACTTTCTTATGCTCATTTGGAAGAAGAGAAAAATCAGATTTCAGAGGTGAAAAATTACCTGATTGAACAATTAGGAACTACTTTTCCAGGCGTTCTTTTCAACGGAACAAAGGATTCTTTTTATAATATTTTGAATGTATTATTGCCTTTTTCAGAAGAGAAAACAGCGATGATTTTATTTCATCTGGATATGCGCGGTATTGCGGTTTCCCGCGGAAGTGCCTGCCAAAGCGGAAGTATCAAACCTTCGCATGTTTTGGCTGAAATTCTTTCGGATGATTTGGTTCGAAAGCCCAGCCTGCGTATTTCGCTGAGTCATTATAATACCCAAGAAGATATTGACGGCTTAATCGAAGCGTTGAAAACAGTATAAAATTGAAAGCGTCCTATTTCAGGACGTTTTTTATGGATTTACCTAAAGTTAATGAGGTCAAACGTTGTAAATAATTGTTACTGTTTTTAACCGTTATAAAGTTTCATTTTTAGGTAGTTATCCGGAGTCATAACTGCTAAAGAACTGTTTTTATAATCTTTAATATTTCTTGTAATTATAATATCAATCTCTTTATGTAGTTCGGCCGAATAGTTTTGTAAGGCATCTTCAAAATCTTTGAAATCTGAATTTAAGGCTTGTATTATTGAATCTTTATTTATTACCAGAATTTCTGTAATAGACATTAACATTTTCAATTTCTCTATTACTATGTCATGTTTTGCGTTTTGTCTTAATAAGTAATAGATATTACTTATAATTACAGGAGTAATGAATCCTATGATTTCTTTAGACTCACATAGAGATAATATTTTTGCTGCATTTTCAGAAAACGGCTCTCTGTCAAAAAAGAAATCAAGAATTACATCTGTATCAATTAGTATTTTGGTCATAGATTATAAATATTTTTCAGATAATCGATTAGCCAAATCTTTTTTATAATCATTATTTTTAGGTGCTTTGAATGAACCTTTTAATGATTTTACTATAGGAGTTAATTCTATTTGGTTTTGAGCATTTTCGTTTGTTAAAGCTTTTAAATAATTTTCAATTAAATCAGATAAACTACGTTCCTTTTCCTTAGCATATTTTTTAGCTTTTTCAATTACAGCTTGTTCTATTGTTAATGTTAGCTTAGTATTCATGATATACTATATTTATTTTAATAATATATACAAAGTTAAGAAGCTTTTTTTGTACGTGCAAGTTTATTTATTAATGCACGTGTTTTTTGTGTTGAGCAAACAATTTAATATCTGATTCATGCTTTTTCTTTTTCATCTATTAAATTATGTTTTTTAATTAACACCCATAGATGTTTTCGACTAAATTGAAATACCATAAAATTATTTTTAAGTACCTCTTTTATCCAAAAATTAATCCTGTATTGTAATTAGTTCTTTGTAAATTAGTGTGTTCGGAAAATAATCTGCTGTTTCTTGAAAGAGTACAATGAACATTGTTTAACAGAAATCATTAGTAGTTTATTTTGGATAAACTAAGTAATTAATACCCCTAACTAAATGTCAAATTCAATTTTTTTAAATTAATGGAAAATCATTCAGGTCAACCTTCTCCGGGAAGTATTATGCAAATTGGTACAGGATTTTGGGCCTCCAAAGTTCTTTTAAGCGCTGTTAAGTTTGAATTGTTTACTTTGCTTGCTGCAGCAGAGTCCATGTCAGCAGCGGCGATTAAATCAAAATTAAATTTTAAATGTACTGACAGGCATGTTTTTGACTTTCTGGATGCCTTAACCGCTTTTGGCTTTTTAAAAAGAGAAGGTTTTCTCGAAACGGCTAAATATTCCAATAGTCTGGATACGCACCTATTTTTGGATAAAAAGAAAGCCACTTATGTTGGCGGCATGCTGGAAATGCTTAACAATCGCTTGTATGGATTTTGGGGTAATCTGGAACAGGGATTATTGACCGGAGCGCCTCAAAATGAAGCCAAACAAGGTGAAAATTTGTTTGAGAAACTATATGAAGATCCCAACCGATTAAAAGAGTTTATCCATGCGATGAGCGGTGTTCAAATGGGGAATTTTATGGCTTTGGCACAGCAGTTTGATTTTTCCAATGCCAAAAGTCTGGTAGATATAGGAGGTTCCGGAGCGTTGTTATCACTGATGGTTGCTAAACAACATCCGCACATGAGTTGTACTAGTTGGGATTTGCCGGCGGTGGCTCCCATTGCCAATGAGACCATTAATCAATTCCAATTGCAGGATCGGGTAAAAACCGCTGAAGGTGATTTTTTCAAAGATGATTTTCCAAAGGCGGATATCATTACGATGGGGAATATTTTGCACGATTGGGATGAAGAAACGAAGATGATGCTGATTCAAAAAGCTTATGATGCCCTGCCGGAAGGAGGTGTTTTTATTGCGATTGAAGGAGTTATTGATCCGGAACGTAACAAAAATGCTTTTGGACTGATGATGAGTTTGAATATGTTGATTGAAACCGGAACAGGCTTTGATTATACCTTTGCCGATTTCAATAAATGGACGAAAGCCGTTGGTTTTCAAAAAACCGAAATCCTGCCCTTAACCGGACCCAGTTCGGCGGTGATTGCTTACAAATAATGCAAAAGCTAACTCGGAGGAGTTGGCTTTTTTGTTTTTGTAGGTGTGGATTTCAAATCTATTATTTTGGTTTTCTTCTGCTTCAAAATAATGACCTCAATATTGTAATTCCGACGCAGGAGGAATCTCATTTCGTTTTTCAATAGTGTGGGCACGGATTGTATCCCGAAGATTCGGAACCCCGCTATCAGGATAACTAGATAGAGTTAGCTTTTTGGTTTTAAGTTATTTTAGGCTAAAGATTGATTAAGTTGTGATTCGACAGTAAAACAATCGAAACAAACGAATGTGTGAATAACCATGCAGTCAGCTAAATCATATTTGTCTCCAATTGAATCTAATTGAGCATAAAATGTCATAGTTTGTTCACAATCCTTACATTTAGGATATTCATCTACTTTTAAATCGTCTGGGCGTCCACCTAAAAAATGTCTTGTTCCTGCAATATCATTCCATTTATAACCAACAACAGATTTAGCTTCTTCTGTTTCAGGTGTTGTTATTAGTTTTATCTTAGGTATTTCCATTTTTAAATATTTATTTTTGATTATTTTATTTTTAAGTTTAGCTAGAGCAAGTATCTTCTGCTAGCGCGAACATCTTGCTCGTGCCCACAACTAATTTAAATCTATTTCCAAAATGAAATGATTGATATTCAGATTATTTCCTTTACTAATGGCATTTGGAAAACTTTTAAAATAAGCTCCTGTTTTTTCTCCAAACTTGTGTTTTTTACTCATTGTAATTTTTTAAATATCTGTACGGGCACGAGCAAGATGCTCGCGCTAGCATGGGATTAGCAACGATAGTAATTAATTTAATATATGAAATTGTGACTTTTTTTCTATCCATTTATTGAATTTATTTTCACAATATTCTACAGTAATTTGCCAAGTTGGTTCTTCAACTAAAATATTCTCAAAAGCATTGTCAAAACTGATAGATAATCCACCAATGAAAATTTTTCTTTCATGAATCAAAGTTCTTTTTTTTGTTGTAAATATTTCAAGTTTGTTTCCTAATATTGTTCTTAATTCTTTTTTTATTTCTTTGTATTCATATATGTTACGTGGAAAATCTCTACTTACTAATGAAAAATAATTTATTTTTTTGTTTTTAAGATTTATTAAAAATCTTGATGAATAATCTCTATTAAAACAATGTATAATGTCTATGTTTTTTGGAATTTTTAATAAGTTCTTAAAAAATTCTTCGACGTCACTATTGTCGTTGAATTGACTGAAATCATAACATGTGATACCTTTTGATAATAAATCATTTAATATGTAATTATAATTATTTTTTTTAATATTTGTTAGATCCAATAAATTAGTGAATTCATCCATTCTAAATTCTGAATTTTCTGAAAATTTTATTGGTACTATGTAATTTATCTTACTATTAGTATATAAGTTATAAACGTCATTTTTATAATTTTCAATTGATAAAGAACTTACAGTAATATATCTTGATTCGTCAAAAATTTCTTTTATAAAAGCTTGAAAATATTCTTGATTATTTGGATCTATTTTACTTTCAATGTAATTTATAATTTGTTTGTTTGTAATAAATTCATTCTTTTTATTAAATAATATGTTTAATAAATTTCTATTAACAAAAGGATTGTTAGAAAATGAGTTTATATAAAAGTCGATTTCTGGTATTAATTGCATTACATTAATTCTTTTACTAAATTGTAAGAAGTATCAAAGAATCCTTCTGGAAAAGGTTTAGATAATTTTCCGTCTTTGTTAATTTTATGTTCACTTATGTCAAATTTTTCTTTACTTCTTTTGAAATAATAGATGGAAATATCCTCTGGTTTTATTCCATTAAAATTGTTTTTAATTAATACTTGTAGTTTTCGAATTATATGTTCAGAATGGGTTTCAATAAAATAAGAATTTTTAGAACCTATACTTAATAAAGTTTCAATAAATTTTGCTTGTAAGGAAGGATGTAAATGAACTTCTGGTTGTTCAATTATTATAGTTTGTCCGTTTTTGGTGTAATTTTCCGATAGTAATGCTTGGAATAATATTGGTATTTGTAGAGAAACACCATAACCGACATCAGTAATATTAGACCAATAACCTTTAGTTTTAACGTTTAACGTTAAAACAGGAATATCTTTGTTTTTTATTAATTTAATTTCTTCAGCTATACCAAATTCTTTAATTGTCTTATTTATTAAATTAATTCTTTCGTTTTGTTCATTTGCGCTTAAATGTTTATCACCAAGTATATTAATGAACTTTTCAATATCAATTAATTTATATGACGATTTTTTATCTTCTTGAAAATAAAATCTTTTGGGGTTATTACCTATTGGATTTACAAAACGAATTTGATCAATTTCTTCATTCATATAATTTTGGAAAACTAGTAAATAAGCTAAAGTAAAAAACAATTTATCTTTTATTTCTTTATCAAAATCCTTTTCTATATGTTCTTTTAAATTTCCTATATATGTAAAAAAGCCTTCTTTATAACCTGTAATATTTTCTATTGTACCTTTGAAAAAATCGAATTCAATTTTTATCGAACATGTAAGATTTCTAAAAAGTTCATCGTTTTCTTTTTCATGTGGTATGATTTCAATTTGTCCAATTTTTTCATTCTTAATAATAGTATTTATAGAAGTATGATCATCTAGTTTATTATTTAAAATAAACTCTATTTTGGTTTCTTTTTCAACATAATTCTCTATTATTTCCTTTATTAAATTGGATTTTTCTTCAGTTAAATCATCCATTTCATTTAATAAATTTAAAAAGTAATCTGGGTATTTTGTATTATTTGAAAAGTGAAAACTTAGATTTTGATTGTATTTTTTATTATAAATTACTTCATCATAATTACCTAAATCTGTATAATCTCCTTTGAGTTTTAAATTTGATTCAAGAGGATTATCTATAGTTTGTTTTAATGCTAATAAAAATTTGAGTAATGAACTTTTACCTCCACTATTTTCTCCAATCAATATATTTATTTTAGAAAAATTAAAATTTTGGGCTTTAAAACTTCTAAAATTATTTATATATAAATTAAACATATTTTGCTTTTAATGAATTTAGTTGATTTTTTTCAAATGTATTAAAAATATCTTACAAAATTAATTTTTTAAAGTAAGGATTTACTCTGTTATAAATAGCTTCATCGTGTTTTTTAATTTTGATTTTGACGTACTTGGAAGCCGGCATATTGCTTTCTTTGACCACATTATTAACCGATACCAGCACATTGGTTTCCGGGAAATAGGTTACCGTGTTTTTTTCAGGAATAGGGTAGGGAACAATAATAAATAAGGGCGCAATGCGTTCGATACCATCATCATAATTAAATAAATCCACTTTATCTCCATTTTTAAAGCCTGCTTTTTCAATGTCTTTTTCATTCATAAAAATTACCCGTCGCTCGTTTTTGATACCACGGTAGCGGTCGTCCAGTCCGTAAATGGTGGTGTTAAATTGGTCATGGGTTCGGGTGGTGGCCATCAGGTATTCGTCTTGAGCTAAGGTATTAACTGGGGCACTTGTTAGTGTAAAAGGAACACGATCGCCAAATTGTTTCGTATTAAACTTTCCGTCCCTTGCGGCATTAGGCAAATAAAAGCCTCCTTTTTGGCGGACTCTCACATTGTAATTTTCAAAACCCGGAATGCATTGTTCAATGGCATCTCGCACCGCATCATAATCATTGTGGTATTTTGCCCAATCCACTACTGATTTGTCACCTAAGGTGGCCATGGCCATGCGGCAAACAATCTGGGTTTCGTTGATGAGTTGGTCCGAAACGGGTTTCAAAATTCCTTTAGAATCCTGAACTACGCCCATAGAATTTTCGGTAGTCACAATTTGTAGTTCGCCATTCACAATATCCATATCACTGCGTGACAAGGTTGGCAAAATCAACGATTCTTTACCGTGAATCAAATGCGTCCGATTCAATTTGGTCGAAACACTGACGGTAAGATTGAGCTTTCGTAATGCTTCTGTAGTGTAGGTGGTGTCTGGAGTCGCTGATAAAAAATTGCCTCCCAAACAAAATAGCACCTTCGCTTTTTCATTATGCATCGCTTTTATGGCGTTTACCACGTCATAGCCTTTTTCGCGAGGCGGATTAAATCCAAAATAATTTTGCAATCGATCCAATTGTTCCTGTGTTGGTTTTTCGTCAATCAGCATGGTGCGATTGCCTTGAACATTGCTATGTCCACGCACCGGACAAACCCCAGCTCCGGGCTTGCCAATACTGCCTTTTAGCAATAAAATATTAAGGATTTCTTTAATGATATCTACTCCGTATTGTTGTTGGGTAATTCCCATTCCCCAGCAAAAAATGATTCGTTTTTTAAACGCCAGCATTTCGGCTGCCTGTTGAATGGCTTCTTTTGGTACTCCTGATTCTTCCACAAATTGGTCAAAATTATAATCCTCAAATTGTTTCAGGTAAGCTTCAAATCCGGTTGTTTTTTCGTGAATGAATTCTTGATCTAAAATTTTACCCGGATTTTTCTTTTCAAAATCCAGCAGCAGCATTTCTAAGGCTTTTAGTAAAGCCATATCGCCGCTAATTTTTACAGGAAGGTACAAATCAGCCAGTTTTACGGGATTGCCAAGAATCCCTTTTACTTCCTGCGGATTTTTAAAACCCATCAATCCTGCTTCCGGCAAGGGATTGATAGCAATAATCTTAGCACCGTTTTTCTTGCCTTTTTCAAGTGCAGAAAGCATTCTTGGTGCGTTGGTACCTGGGTTTTGCCCAATGATAACAATCAAGTCGGTATCATAAAAATCTTCCAGTTTTACCGTTCCTTTTCCAATTCCGATGGTAGGTCGCAGTGCCGTTCCCGAGGTTTCGTGACACATATTGGAACAATCCGGCATATTGTTGGTTCCAAATTCTTTGGCGAATAGTTGGTATAAAAATGCCGCTTCGTTGCTGGTTCGTCCGGAAGTGTAAAAAATAGCTTCGTTGGGTGAATCCAATTCGTTCAGGGATTGAGCAATTTTTTCAAAAGCAGCCTCCCAGGAAATCGCTTCGTAATGTGTACCGTTTTTAGGTAAATACAGCGGATCTGTCAATCGGCCTTTTTTACCTATTTCATAATCGCTTAATTGTGAAAGTTTGTAAACCGAATTTTCCTTGAAAAATTCAGGAGTGATTTTTTTAGTGGTGGCTTCTTCTGCCAGTGCTTTTACACCATTTTCACAGTATTCGCCTATTGGTGAGCGTTCATCATCGGGATCCGGCCAGGCACAACTTGGACAATCAAAACCACCCATCTGATTCATTTTGAACAAAGCTTTTCCGCCACGTGTAAGTGTTTTTTCTTCAATCAAATCGCTAATTGATGCCTGTACACCTTGCATTCCTGCTGCCCAATCTTTGACTTTAGTTAGTTTTAAATCTAAAGTTTTATAGGGGTTTTCGGGATTGGGTTGTTTTGGATTTTTATCGTCTTCTTTCATGATCAATGTTTTATTGGAGGTGGAAAGTCTAGGTTTAATTTTCTGTGGTTTCTAAATTGAAAGTACTACTTTGACAATAAATATTAAATCGGTTTTCGTTCAAGAAACCAATGAGTGTGATGTTGCATTCTGTTGCCAGTTCAACAGCTAAACTCGAAGGTGCTCCAATGGCCGCAACAACTGCAATTCCTGCCATGGCTGCTTTTTGCACTAATTCGAAGCTGATTCTTCCGCTAAGTAGTAAAATATGTTGGTTTAATGGCAGTAAAACTTTGGTGAAAGCCTTACCGATTAATTTATCTAAAGCATTGTGTCTTCCTACATCTTCCTGTATAAACAATAATTCTCCATCAATGCGAAACAATGCCGAAGCATGAATGCCCCCTGTATTGGAAAAATCGCTTTGTGCCTCTCTTAATTTTTGAGGGAGTTGGTATAAAATTTCGGATGAAATAGTAATTGGAGTAGGGGCTAGCTCTTTAAAAGGACTTACTGTTTTTATAGCTTCAATGGAACTTTTTCCACAAACCCCACAACTGGAAGTGGTATAAAAATTCCTGTCTGCCTGCATTAATTGAGGTGTAAAACCTTCTTTTAATTCAACCTGTACGCTGTTGTTTTTTTGCAAAGCACAATTTTTTTCAACATGAAAAACGCCTTGGATTGCTTCATATTCAGTGATGATTCCTTCAGTAAATAAAAAACCGAGGGTTAAATTAAAATCATTTCCCGGAGTACGCATGGTAACCGAAATATTTTGAGTAACAACTTCTTGATTTTGATAGTATTTTAATCGGATTTCGAGCGGTTCTTCTATGGAGAGTACATCTTCTTGGACTGAAATTTGAGTTCCATTGACTTTTTGTATCAGCTTGTTTTTGATGGAAATACTTTCCAAATCCTTTATTTCCATACTAATTTTTTTAATTTGAAAAAGATTGAATAAGTGCTTTACAGAAGGAAGCATTTAAAATTACTATAATTATTGCAGATAGTCAATAAAAGGAAAGGCTATCTTTTTTTATTGCAAATGAAAGGAATCGTATAGAATGCTAAAGTTCTGAAATTAAGCTGAGAGAATGTTTTTTTTTTTTTGCTTGATCAAAAAAGAAACAAAAAAATCAAGCCAGGCAAATAAAAAGCTTAAAAACTACCTCAAAGCTCCGTTCCGCACCCCAAGCCGTTCGCCTTTCAGGCTCAACTTGTGGAGTGCTGCCACTGTGCTTTTTCGTTGTTTTTGTACGCTTTTTATTTGAGGGCGGTTGCTGTGGAAATTAGTAGCTATATAAATTTTATGTTTTAAGAAAAACGAATTATAAGAGAGAGTCAGGATATTTTTCTGTTTTTCTTTTTTGCTTGATCAAAAAAGAAACAAAAAAATCAAGCCAGGCAAATAAAAAGCTTAAAAACTACCTCAAAGCTCCGTTCCGCACCCCAAGCCGTTCGCCTTTCAGGCTCAACTTGTGGAGTGCTGCCTCTATGCTTTTTCGTTGTTTTTGTACGCTTTTTATTTGAGGGCGGTTGCTGTGGAAATTAGTAGCTATATAAATTTTATGTTTTAAGAAAAACGAATTATAAGAGAGAGTCAGGATATTTTTCTGTTTTTCTTTTTTGCTTGATCAAAAAAGAAACAAAAAAATCAAGCCTGGCAAATAAAAAACGTAAAAACTACCTAAAAGCTCCGTTCCGCACCCCAAGCCGTTCGCCTTTCAGGCTCAACTTGTGGAGTGCTGCCACTTTGCTTTTTCGTTGTTTTTGTAGGCTTTTTATTTGAGGGCGGTTGCTGTGTGGAATATTTCAGTTGTTTATTTGTAAATTCTATTTATTTAGGACTTTTTCAAAAGCTAATCGTTCTCCACCTCTAAAATAAACTTCTCCGCAGTGCTGATACCCTAATTTTTCAAAAATGGAAAGCATGGCAAAATTGTCAAAGTTGGTATCAGCTTTGATGCTGTAAATTTGCTTGCTCAAGGCAAAATCTTCAATGTAATTCAGGATCACTTTAGATAAACCTTTTCCCAAATGCTCTTCGGCAATAGCTACCCGATGAAATACGACAAAATCTTCATTGGTTAGCCATTTCCCGATAATTTTGGCATATTCTGGTTCGTCATTGATGAGTACTGCTGTGTAGCCAATGATTTGGTTCTCAATGGTCAAAACAAATCCTGTCTCTTTTTCAATATCTTTTTGAATGACTTCCGGATTTGGGTAACCATCCTGCCATTGGTTACTGCCATCTTCTTTGCGACGCTGAATCGCTTTTTGTAGAATATCCCAAATTGAAGGGATTTCAGAAAGATTCGCTTTTCTAAATTGATAGCTCATAGTTTTATACTTGAATCACTCCTAAATTAAATGCTTTTTCAATAGGAGCGTGGTTTGCTGCTTCGATTCCCATCGAAATCCAATTACGTGTTTCTAATGGATCGATAATCGCATCGGTCCATAGTCGGGAAGCGGCATAATAAGGAGATACCTGCTCGTCATAACGGGCTTTTATTTTGTTAAATAATTCGGATTCTTTGGCTTCGTCAACGGTTTCACCTTTAGCTTTTAAAGCAGAAGCCTCTATTTGTGCCAATACTTTAGCAGCTTGCGTTCCGCCCATAACGGCTAATTCGGCACTTGGCCAGGCTAACATTAATCTTGGATCATAGGCTTTGCCACACATGGCATAATTTCCGGCTCCATAGGAATTTCCAACGACTATTGTAAATTTTGGAACAACCGAATTACTCACCGCATTTACCATTTTGGCTCCGTCTTTGATAATTCCTCCTTGTTCCGATTTGGAACCCACCATGAATCCGGTTACATCCTGAAGGAAAACTAACGGAATTTTTTTCTGGTTGCAATTGGCAATAAAACGTGTGGCTTTGTCGGCACTATCGGAATAGATCACGCCTCCAAACTGCATTTCGCCTTTTTTGGTTTTGATAACCTTTCTTTGATTGGCCACAATTCCTACTGCCCAACCGTCAATTCGGGCATATCCGGTAATGATGGTTTGACCGTAGCCTTCTTTATAAGCTTCAAATTCCGAATTATCCACCAAACGAAGGATGATTTCCATCATATCGTATTGTTCACTTCGGGCTTTTGGTAAAATACCGTAGATTTCATTATCGTCAAGAGCTGGTTTTTCCGCTTTGATACGGTTGAAACCTGCTTTATCATAATCGCCAATTTTATCTACAATATTTTTTATTTTGTCTAAGGCATCTTTGTCGTCCTTGGCTTTATAGTCAGTTACTCCTGAAATTTCGCAGTGCGTTGTTGCTCCACCTAAGGTTTCATTATCGATGGTTTCTCCGATGGCAGCTTTAACCAAATAACTTCCGGCTAGAAAGATACTGGCAGTTTTGTCCACAATAATGGCTTCATCGCTCATGATAGGTAAATAAGCACCTCCCGCCACACAACTTCCCATAATAGCTGAGATTTGGGTAATTCCCATACTGCTCATTATAGCGTTGTTTCTAAAAATGCGACCAAAATGTTCTTTGTCCGGGAAAATTTCGTCCTGCAAGGGTAAATATACTCCAGCGCTATCGACTAGATATATAATCGGAATTTTGTTTTCCATGGCGATTTCCTGTGCGCGTAGGTTTTTCTTAGCAGTTATAGGAAACCAGGCTCCAGCTTTTACCGTAGCGTCATTAGCTACCACAATACATTGCTTACCTTTGATATAACCTATTTTTACCACAACTCCTCCCGAAGGACAACCTCCATGTGCTGCGTACATGCCGTCTCCAACAAACGCACCAATTTCAATACTTTTGGCATTGGCATCCAGCAAATAGTCAATACGTTCACGAGCCGTCATTTTGCCCTCGGCGTGTAATTTTTGAATGCGTTTTTCACCTCCGCCTAATTTTATTTTGGCAAATTTTTGTTTTAAATCAGAAAGTAAAAGTTTATTGTGGTCTTCGTTTTTGTTGAAGTTCAAATCCATGGTTGTATTGTTTATTGCCGAATATAAGGGTTGCTAAAATACAAAATCTGTGGTTTTTTAACCGCAAAGGAAACAAAGTTTTTCGCAAAGTTTGGAAGGAATAATTTTTTTAAATTTTGTGTAATCTATGGTTTTTATTAAAACAAAGGACACAAAGTTTTTCGTAAAGATCACAAGTAATAATTCGTGTAATTTTTTTACCATATAAGTCATATAAGTTTTTTTGATTTAAACTAAAGTAAAAAGTTAAGTCAATATTAAGGTTTATTAATTTATAAATATTTGTGTAATTAGTGGTGGAATTTAGACACAAAGGTCAGGGGATTTTGAGAAGCTCACTAAGCATATATAAACTTTAATACATGCTAATTTTAGTCAAAGAAAGTCAAAACTTATATGACTTATATGTTTAAAAAGTTTAAGTTTTTTTTGTTACAAAAAAGAACCGCAGCTTCACAAAGGTTTAAATTTGCGAAGCTGCGGTAAAAAAAATAAAAAAAAATTATTTTTTGGAATCGTGTACCAGTCTTTTTAAAATGGCCCATTGTTTTAAGGCATCACGAGCTTCAACTGCAGGATAACCTAACATGGTTTTGCCGGCAGGAATATCGCAGGTAACTCCCGATCCTGCGCCCACTACAGCACCATCGCCAATAGTAGTGTGGTCTTTTATGGAAGCACTTCCGCCAATGATTACGCCGTTTCCTAAGGTTACGGATCCAGCCAAACCACTGTTTCCAGCCATAATGCAAAATTGTCCCAGTTTACTATTGTGTCCTATTTGGACTAAGTTGTCAATTTTGCAGCCGTTTCCTAAAACCGTTGAGCTAAATTTCCCTCTGTCAATACAGCTATTGGCGCCAATTTCGACATTATTACCAATAATGACATTCCCAATTTGAGGTATTTTTACAAGACCTTTTTCAGGACAAGGACGGAATCCGAAACCATCAGCTCCAATAGTAGCATTTGGATGAATGATGCAATGATTTCCTATATGGCAGCGTTCTCTTACTACTGTACCTGACCAAATAACGGTATTGTTTCCAATGGTACTTTCGTCAAGAATGGTAGTGTTAGGATATAGAATACTGTTTTCGCCAATATTTACTTTAGGTCCAATATAACATCCTGCCCCAATTTTAGTTCCAGCGCCAATAATAGCTGTTGAATCCACCACAGCAGATGGATGAATATCTACATGGAATTGAGGAGCTGGTAAGGCAAAAAGTTCTAAAATTTGTGACATCGCCAAATCGGCATTTTTAACTTTTATAAAAGCCCTGTTTTTGCCTGGTTCAATAGAAATATCTTCGTTTACTACTGCAACACAAGCCTTTGATGTAGCCCAGAGTTTTTCGTATTTTTTACTTCCAATAAATGAAATTTCTGAATTTGAAGCAACTTCAAGTTGTTCAGCAGCAGTAATGTTTTGCAAGCTTGTACCGGAAATAACGCCTTTTAAAACATTATTTATTTCTTCAATGGAGTAGGATTTCATGTTTGTTTTGGTATTTAGGTTGATATAGAAGACTCAAATAAAGAGATTCTGAGAAGATATTCCTAATGTTTTATTAGTTGTCTGGTAATTTAAGAGTAAAAAGGCGTGTTTTTTAATTTTTTTGGGAAGAAAATAAAGAATAATCTTTTTAGCTCTGTATTATAAAATAAAGAAAGCCATCTCCAAAATGCTTTGGTGATGGCTTTAAGAGTTTTAATTTCAGTATATTAACGGTTTCTGTGTCCGTAATGATTTCCTCTATCGTGATTTTCTCTGTAATTGTCGGCATAACGGTTGTCACGACGATTATCATAACGACGGTTGTCATAACGGCGACTTTCTACGTATCTGTTGTTATAACGGTTATTTGAATATCTTTCGTTATGACAATTGTAATAAGTGTAAGGACGACTTCCGTGGTAACCTCTTAATTCAATACGACGGGCGTGATTCAAATCGTAGTTTCTATATCTTGCAGGAACGTATCTCGTACGACACCAGTTTCCGTTGTTTAAATAAACGTATAATCCAGCGCTAACATCATAATACGATTCGATTTCTGGGATATAGTAAAAATCTACGTTAACATGGTTTTGTGGTACCCATGCCGGTCTTACTACTACTGCTGGTGCTCCTATGTTTACATTTATTGAAACTTGTGCTTGTGAGGTAGCAGCAGCTGCAAAAAAAACAATTCCGGTTGCGATTAATTTTAATGCTTTCATGATTTCTATGTTTTAAGTTATTTTGGGGTTTTATTTATTTGTATTAATGGTAAAAACAACTAGCGTGCCAAAAATATTTTATTAACTTTATTTTAACTTTTATTAGTTTTGAAAAAAGAAGCGTTTATTAGCATTTCTTTATTTATTATTACTAAATAATTAGTGTTTTTTATTTCCATTACCATGGCCGTTATTCCCGTGGTTTTGATTTTTATCTGATTTGAAATTTGTATTATTATTACTTTTGTTTTTACTGTTTCCAATCATTTTTTGAGGTGATCCTTTATAACCTTTATAATATTTAACCTTATGGTTTTTAAAATGTTTGTAAGGCGTTTTTCCATGATAATCTGTTAAAACTACTTTGTAGACATGATACAAATCGCAGTTTTTATAGCGGCTTGGAAGGTTTTTTATACGAGTCCACCTTCCGTTGTTAAAATATATAAACTGAGCCAGTCTTATATCATAGTAACACTCAATATCGGGTAAGTAATAAAATTCTACATTTGAATATCCAGCTGGTCCCCAGGCTGGTGGATTTCCAATATTGACATTTACAGATACTTGTGCCTGTGTGTTGCTGCTTAAAAATAATAGCATTCCAGCAACGATTAATTGTATGGTTTTCATAAAATTATAGTTTTAAAATTTAGAGTAATTAATTTGAAATTATATTTTCAATTTGCGTGCCAATGTTTGTTTTGTTAACTTTATTTTAACATTTGAACAAGGCGTAAAAAAAAGAAACGCTATTAGCGTTTCTTTTATTATTTAGTAGTTAAAAAAATTAGTGTTTTCCGTGACCACGATTGGAATTATGATTGTCCCAATGTTTATTATCATGTTGGTTACCTCTTCCGTTATCGTGTTTATCGTATTTTCTATAACCTATTGCTTTTTGCGGTTTTCCTTTGTATCCTTTGTAATATTTTACTTTGTGATTTTTAAAGTATGCATAAGGAGTTCTTCCGTGGTAATCGTGTAAGACTACTTTATAACCGTGGTACAAATCATAGTTACGGTATCTTACAGGTAGCTGTCTTGCATGAATCCATCTTCCGTTTCCAAAATAAATAAATTGTGAATGACGTATATCATAATAACATTCAATGTCGGGTAAATAATAATAATCAATATTTGCATATCCTGCAGGTCCCCATGCAGGAGGAGTTCCAATATTTACATTTACGGATACTTGTGCATTTGCGGAGGTAGAAGTTGTAAAAATGATAAAGGCTGCGATAATAAATTTTAAAGTTTTCATAAGTTCTATTTTTTTATGTTAGACATTTAACTTTGGTAGGATTAAGCCAATTACTGTGCCAAAAATAGATTTTAAAATTAAATTGCCTTAAAAAGAAACAGCCTGTTTTTGTGAAACAGGCTGTTAATTAATGGGTTATAGTTTTAAAATTAAAGTAATAAAATTAATAAAAGCAGGATGATAATTATGGTTCCTACTGATAAATAAATCCCATGACCTGAATTTTTTAAATTCTTTTTAATGGTTTTAACCTCAGTTCTCAATTCTTTTTTTTCAGAAGAAGACAAATTGGATTTATCCATTTCTTTGATTTCATTGAGTCGGTTAAGCATTGTTTTTACCTCTGCAGGAACTTCTTTTGGAGTTGCTGTTGCATTTTTTTCAATTGCATAGGTGTTTGTAGGTAATACGCTTAAAGATAGTATTAAGGCCAGTAAATAAAAGATTCGTTTTTTCATACTTAAAAAAATTAAATTAAAATCCAGTTCTTTTTCATAAATATACTTATTAATGATGTATTAATCAGTTATTGCGCATTTAATTGGTAAAAAAATAATCTTAATCGGTAAATTCTCTTTCTTCGTGTTTATCCTGAAGTATAGAAATTCCTTTTTGAAAGAGAAGGTTATTGGGATAAATTACCTGTTCTCCTTCATTATCTTTTAAAATAATATAAAAAGCAGAGATGTCTTCGATTTCTCCTACAACCGGAAAATCTTTATCGTGAATTTTTATGGTATCGCCAATTTTGAAAGGGAAATTGAAAAATAAGATAATTCCGGATGTAATATTACTCAAAATAGACCATTGGGCTACCATGGCTACACCCACAACAGTAGCTACTGAAGATACTGCTAGTACAATGTCTTTAGCTCTTACACCCCAAATAATAATAAGTCCAATACAGGCTAGGATGTTGATTAGTAGGTGGATGTATTTTATAACTAAATTGGTGCGGTGTTCAATGCGATCTGAAGTTTTAGCAAATCGTCGTACTAATTTTGTAGAAATAATACGGATAATGAATATGACTACAAGTAATATTCCGCTAATGATTAATTCATTGGAGTGATCTTCAAAAAAATGCATGTTTAAATTTTTAAGTTAAATTAGTTAAATACTGGTAAACTTTATCTACCGGAAGCCCAATTACATTAGCGTATGAACCTTCAATTTTAGCGACTCCAATAAAACCTATCCATTCCTGGATGCCATAAGCACCCGCTTTGTCAAAAGGCTTGTAATTATCAATATAATAACGAATGGCGTCATCGGTTAATTCGTTGAAAGTAACTTTGGTGATTTCGAATATGGTTTCTGTTTTATTTTTAGTTTTAAAACAAACTGAAGTTATCACTTCGTGGGTTGCATTGGATAAGGATTTCAAAATTTCAAAAGCATCTTTGGCATCCTTTGGCTTTCCCAATGCTTTTTCTTTATGCCAAACCAAAGTATCGCTGGTAACTAAAATTTCGTTATCGTTTAATTCACCATCAAAAGCCGCTGCTTTGAGTTCGGCCAGGTAATTAGTAATTTGTTCGCGTTTTAACTCCGGCGGAAAGATTTCTTCAATTTCTTTTAAGCGAATTTCAAAATCCAAATCTAAATCTTTGAAAAATTGCTGTCTTCGAGGCGAACCCGAAGCTAAGATGATTTGGTAGTTTTTAAGTTTATTACGAAGCATGGTATTTAATATTTAATGAGATAATTAAAATGGATAGAATTCCGAAAAATAAAATCCATTTGAGCACTTTACTTAAAATTGAAAAGTCCTCTTTGGAAGTGGCATTCCAAATTTTGATGCTAAAATAAATTAGAGGACCTAAAATAAAAAGCAAACTATAAATTTCAGCAACAATTAATTGGTTTGGAACAAGATAATGATTAGCATAAAATAAAAGGGCTAGGATAGGAGCAAAACTCAACGCAAAAAGCAGTTTGGTTGTTTTTTGTTTTCCTAATACAACGGCTAAGGTTTTCATGCCTTCTTTGTAATCTCCCTCAAAATCTTCTAAGTCTTTTACAATTTCGCGAAGTAAATTTATCATAAAAGCAAAAATGGCGTAATCCAAAAGAATAGAAAATAAACCTCCCATTGTTTTTTGATTGTGGATATCGGTCGCCGGAAAAATATCGAAAATCCCAATGATTAGTACGCTTGCCGATAGTAATAAAGCCACAACCACATTGCCTATTGCTGGCATTTGTTTTAAACTTGTAGAATAAATGTATAAGGTGGCTGCTATAAAAATGAATATTCCTGCAAAATTAGGTCGCATAATCACATTGGCTAAATAAAAACCAATGGCCACTCCACTAACATTTAATAACGTATAAATATTATAAGCTGTCGCCTCCGAAATGGATTTGCCTACAATTACTTTACTCGGTTTATTGATAGCATCAGTTACCTGATCAAAAATATCATTTATGACATATCCTGCAGCAGCTATTAATACGGTACTTAAAACTAATAAGCCGTATTGCCAATCAGCCAGCGCCAAATCGATTTTTTGCAATTTCAAAAAGCCATACCTTAAAATAAGCTGCATAAAAGCAAGCATCAATAGGTTTTTATATCGAATGAGATTGAGGAAGTGCATTCTTGAGTTATGAGTTATAAGTTGTGGGTTATGGGTTGTCTGTTGATAGTTTTGATAGTTGAAAATCTATTTTTATTCACAATCTAAAATCTAAAATCTAAAATCTGCAATCTGAATACTGACCACTGAATACTAATCGTGTTTCCCGTCAAAATTTGCCATCCATTTCCCCTGAACTTTCATCACTTGTTCTATAACATCACGAACAGCTCCTTTTCCACCATTTTTATGCGAAATGTATTTAGAGATACTTTTAATTTCTGGACAGGCATCCTGAGGGCAACTTGGTAAGCCAACCAATTTCATTACATTGTAATCCGGAATATCATCGCCCATGTATAAAATGTTTTCCTGTTTGATTTGGTTGATTTCAATGTATTCGTCAAAGGTTTCTACCTTATCAGGTGTTCCTAAATGGATATTAGTTATACCAAGATTTCGTAAACGTATACGAACCCCTTCATTACTTCCGCCTGAAATAATACAAACATTATAGCCGCTTTCAACAGCTGCTTTCAATGCATATCCATCGCGAATATTCATGGTTCTTAGCATTTCGCCATCATTGCTTACAAATACAGATCCATCAGTTAGAACGCCATCAACATCAAAAATAAATGTAGTGATGTCGTTCATTATTTCTTTATAACTTTTTGCCATTTTCTTGTATCGATTGTGTTAGGGTTTTATAAATATTTAATTGATTTTCTTTTTTTAAAAAGGCTTCGTGAGCTGCAATTGTTTTTTGATCATTGCGTATTGCGGGGCCAGTTTGTGCTTCTATTGGCGATAAATTGTTTAGTTTATTGAGCGTTTCTTCCATTAAAGGTTTTAAAATTTCAAAAGGAATTTGGTTTTCCTGACAAATTTCGTTTCCAATAGAGTAGAGGTGATTGGTAAAATTATTCACAAAAACGGCTGCTACATGCAAGGCTTTTCTTTGATCAGAATTGATAGCAAAAACTTTGTTGGAAATTGCTTTAGCTACTTTTTCCAAAAGTTTGTAGTCAGTACCATTTTCACTTTCCAGACAAAGCGGAATTGATGTGAAATCAACTGCTTTTCCTTTGGTAAATGTTTGCAAAGGATAGAAAACCCCTTTACGGTTATTGTCATTCAAAATAGAAAAAGGCATGCTGCCGGATGTATGAACTACTAATCGATTTTTAAAAGGAAGGGCATCAGAAACTGCCGCAATGGCATCATCAGAAACTGAAATGATATACAAATCGGCTTCTTTTAAAGTATTGAAATCATCTGTAATATTTTCCAGAGGAAGTAAATTACTAAGACTTTCTTTTCTTCTGGAATACGCCTGAACCAATTCAATTTCGTTACCGGAATTCGAAAGACTTTTAAAAGTATTAATAAGATGCTGAGCTACATTTCCGGAGCCAATAATGCTTACTTTAATCATAAGGGTAAAATTAACAAAAAAACTTAAGTGCAAAATTCTAATATAGGTAAGAAAACCTATTTAAATAACTCGAATTTTTAGATAATATTTTATTGTAAAAAAGAACCACAGATTCGATTGATAAAAGTAATTTACTTTTTGAATTCAATAGAATCTGTGGCAATGTAAGGTATTTGAAAAAATACTATTTATTTTTCTGGTAGTACTTTTTGTATTTTGGATAAGTTAATGCTCCTATTAGGGCAATTGTTCCCAAAGTGTAATAAATCCAGTTTAATGAATGTGCTTCACCACTAGCATAAGAATGTAGTCCCACTAAGTGGAAGTTTACTCCGTAATAGGTGAATAAGATGGAAATAAAAGCAAACATACTCATTAAGTTGAAGAACCATTTTCCTCTCAACGCAGGAACAAAACGAGCATGGATTACAAAAGCATATACCATAATACTGATTAAAGCCCAAGTTTCTTTAGGATCCCAACCCCAATAACGACCCCAACTTTCATTAGCCCATTGTCCGCCCAGGAAGTTTCCAATAGTCAACATAATCAATCCGATTGTTAAAGACATTTCGTTGATATAGGTGATTTCTTTGATGTTTAAACTCATCTTGGCTTTGTTCTTTTCATTGGTAAAAAAGATTAACAACAACGAAACAAAACCTAAAATCATTCCCAGAGCAAAAGGACCATAACTAGCCACAATAACCGCTACGTGAATCATTAACCAATATGAATTTAACACCGGTTGCAGATTGGCAATTTCCGGATCAATCCAGTTCATATAGGCCGCCATTAAGATCATTGCTGTTACAAAGGCAGAAGAAGCAACAGTTAATTTGGATTTTATGTCAAAAGCTAATCCAAAGAACATCGTTGCCCAGGAAACATAAACAATAGACTCATAAGCGTTACTCCAAGGCGCATGACCTGAAATGTACCAACGCGCAATTAATCCTGCTGTATGTAAAGCAAACAATAATCCGATGATAATATGCATTCCATTTACCAGATAATTCAAGGTTTTATTCTCTTTGAATATTTTCAGGATAGTAAATAAAAGCATCAAGATTGCTGCTGTTAAATACCAATAGGGTAATTTTTGGAATACGTCGTACTTGTTATATAAAATCTCTAAATCTACTTTTCTTTCTGAAGGCATTACTTTGGCTCCAAATTTATTTTGGAAACCGTGAATACTTTCCAGTAATTCATCGGCATTTTTATACTCTCCATTGATAGCCGCATTATTTAAAGAACCAAAATACAAGGGTAAAACGCTAGCTGTATACGTAGAATCCATGCCTTTTAAACCTGATTTTTGAACTTCGTTTAACGAAATCCATTTGTTGTTAGGATCATTCGGAATAGGGAAAATTTTCAAAATGTTTCCGCTTAACGCCGATTCCATCAAGTTCACTTTTTTGTCCGTTTCCACGAAATCTTTTTCAAACTGATTTGGGTTAGCAGCCTGATAAGCAGCGTCTAAGTACGGCCCTAATTTGTAATTTCCTTCTCCGTCAAAAAAAGCAATAAAAGGTGCGTATTTTGCTTTAGCATCAATACCAATAATTTTACGGATACTGTCATTTCCGCTTTTGATGTAAATCAAAGGAACTTCAATCCAAAGCTGTCCATATTGAGACATGGATAAGAATACCTGGTCTGAATTTAAGCCTTTGTATTCGTTAGCATGACTTACTTTACGCAGCAATTCAGAAGAAAAAGTATTGATAGGTTTCATTCTTCCTCCGGCATCCTGAATAATCAGTCGTCCAAATTGCGCCGCATGTTTTTCGGAAACTTTGAATTTATTAATTAAAGAATCTAATTCCTTTTCGGTAGGAGCAACTCTTTGATGAGTTTTAGATTTTGATTCGTTTGCATGATCATGTTCATGGTCGTGATTATGATTGTGCATTTGCGCAAAACCATTAAAACTTAAGAACAGAATCAGAATTGTAATTAATTTTTCTTTTTTCGTTTTAACTACTTCCAGTTTTCGTTTCAAATCAGCAAAACGGGAATGTTTCGTAAACATAATTGCCATAAGCGAAAAGAATAAAATAAAATAGCCGGCATAAGTAATGTAAGTTCCCCAGAAATCATGGTTTACAGATAATACCGTTCCTTTTTCATCCGGTTTGAATGAAGATTGGAAAAAACGATAGCCTTTGTAATCCAAAACGTGATTCATATAAATGCGGGCATCAAATGGTTGTTCGGCAGAATCCAGAACCGTTACCTGACTTTCAAAAGAGGAATAACTTTTCTCTGTTCCAGGGTATTTTTGAGCAATAAAATCGTTTAATTTTATTTTGAAAGGCAAAATATAGGCTTTACTTCCGTAGAATAATGAGTATTCAATATTACCGATTTTCACAGTTTTAGGTTCGCCTGTTTTTCCTTTTGAGCCTAAAAGAGTGACTTCTTTTTGTTGTCCTTCGGCATTAACAGTTACAACAAGAGCATCTTCCTGTCCTTTGGCTTTAAAGTCGTTACTGGATTCGTAATCAATAACCCCTTTGGTTGCGGGATCAGGAAAAACCACTCGAATATCGCCAATGCTGTACAAAGAACGCATCATCAAAGGCTGAACTTTATCTTTGCTAACAGTACCTTGCAATTTATCCGCCATTCGCATAAAGTTTCCTTCAAAAGGCGTTTCTATGGTGTAATCTTTGCCATCAAAAGTAATGTTGATGGCACCATCAGTAGGTTTATTTAAAGAAAAAAGCACATTGTGAATATTTTGCACTTCACCTTCTTTTAAGAAATGTTCCTCACGTCCGCCTGAACCGGCTTCAACCAGTTTCATGTACAAAGTTCCGTTAGCATCCGGTTTAATATATTCTTTTGCACCCATGATGAAGTTTTTGTATGTTACTTCAAATGGAGTTTCGGCAAACTGTCCTTCTACCGAAAAATCATTGTTGGTTACAGGCGAAAGCAGCACCGATTTTTCGTAAACACGACGTTTCATTTCGCCTTTGTATTCGCCATCAGCGAAAACTGTAATAAATGTTTTATCAGAGAAAAACTGACTTTCGGTTGCGCCTTCATCAATAGGCATCACGCCTTCAAAACTGATATAACGAGTGATAAATGCTCCTAAAAGAATTAAAATAAACGCCAAATGTAGTAGTAAACTAGCCCATTTTTCTTTTTTCCATAATTGGTAACGTTTGATGTTTCCTAAAAAGTTAATCATGAAAATGACCATAATTCCTTCAAACCACCAAGTATTGTAGACCCAAATTCGGGCGGTATCTGTATTGTATTTACTTTCGATGAAAGTTCCTGTTGCCATCGCTACTGCAAAAGCCAGAAAAAGAAAAGCCATTAAGCGTGTAGAAAACAAAAAAGCGTAGATTTTTTTATCCATTTCTATGGGATTACATTGATATAAAAGTGTGGCAAAAGTACTCAAAAATGTTGAGTTCTTAAGTCGTACAGTTGTTAATTTAATCCAAAATTAAGGGAAGGAAATCGCTTTTATTTTTCTTTTTTTGGGCGTGCCCTTGTTGCGGAACTATTCCGGTAAAAAAGTTCTTTTTTTCAGCAACAAGGTCGGGTGATACGCTGTATTTTTTTATTCCACTGCGTTCCATAAAAAGATGCCGCTTCTCCCCCTCACGCAAATTCTGCAAAAAGGAAGATTTTGTTTTATAAACAAAATTATTTGTAGGAATATTTTAATATATTTGAAAAAGTAATGAAAAAAATATCAGCTAATATTTAGGTTAAAGGGATAATATGATTAAACGCTATAAATACATATTTCTTCTGTTATTAATATTGATTTCTTGTGAAAAGAAACCAATATACAACTATGAAAACAGGATTTTGGGAGATTGGATTTTTGAAAATGAAATTCCTAAGAGGAAAAATTATTTTTATTCTGATTTTGGTTATTCTTTCGCTCAAAATGAAAATTGTGTAAGTAAACCAGGTTATTTCGATACAAAAGAAAAAAATGAAAAAGAAGAAAGAAAAACTATATTTTATGGGACAAAAACAAAATATAGAATCTTAGATGACAGCTTGTATATTTTTAATCTTGTTTCTAAAAAATGGGATGCTTCTCAAATAGTTGAAATTACTTCAAAAAACTTAAAACTAAAATTTGAAAAAAACATAATACTAAATTTTTCTAAAGTAAATTACAAGGAAAACAAAAATGAAAGTTTTGACAAAATAATCATTTCAAAATCACCTTGTTTTGGTAGTTGTTCAATAAATGATATCGAAATAAATAAAAACGGTGGAATTTATTATCACGGATCAGGCTATAACACTAAAAATGGTTTTTTTAAATCCAAAATAGAACCAAAGAATTTCAAAGAAATAGAAGTTGATTTAAAGAAAACTAATTTTCTAAATTTAAAAGATAATTATTCCGCAAATTGGACCGATGACCAAGAAGTTTCTATAACCTTTGTTAAAGACAATAAAATAATTAAAACTATAAAAGATTACGGAAGACAATCACCAAAATTATTTAGAATTACAATTGAACCACTAACCTATCTATATCAAACACTGAAATTACAGGAAAATAAAAAGATTAAAGATTTTCAGGAATTAAGGTATTTCAGTTTTGAAAAAGCAAATAAGATTATTACACTTTCAAGTTCAGAAGCATTTTTTTTATATAATTTACTAAGTAACTCAAAAACAACGAATAACACTTTTACTGCGAAATATTTTAGAGATTATGAAACGGATTTTGGTATCCATCGAATTGAAACAGATGGCAGATATTTCAAAATGATTCCACATAATAAAAATTCTTATACTCTCGATTTAGGTTTTAATTTCATTGAGAAAAATGAACTAAGTAAAAAACTTCAATTGAAAACAAAATATGACTAAGTAAAAGTACTATCAATACTTGCTACAAGAAAATATCTTCTGGTTGTCGATTGCATAGAGTACCTACTTAAATTAAAAAACAAAATATTATATGCTATACCTAATATCCTTTTTATTTCTATTTATACCAACAGTTTTCCAATACAAAATGGGAAATAAAGCATTAAACAAATCAATCAGTACTAATTATATTGTAATTTGTATTTTAAGTTTTTTTATGCAGCTTATTTTTACTTTTATAAGTTTTGTTACTGCAATATTTGCCATAACAAACAGCGGAAATAAATGCGCAACAGGTGCCGTTGGAATTATCCTAATCAGCATTATTATCTCACTTTTTATGATTCTAATTATTGTTTTCCAACTAATCCGAAAAAAAGCAACAACCTAAATGAACCCCACAATAAGTCAAAAAATAATCGCCATTTGTAACGAAAAAATTGAAAAGAAAGGAGAAAACGTCGGGCTTTCATTTTATGCTTTTTTCGCTAATAAAAATGATAATCCGAAACTCCTAATGGAAGTTGCTGAATGGTGGATTATGAAACACCAGCTCGATCATTTTGAAAAAGCGGTAAAAATAAGAGAAATGGTAGAGAATGGATTGTAATGATTTTTAGCACCTACAGCTAATGAAATACTAAGGGTTTAATTCCGTTTTTTAGTAGTTATTTAACCCGTTTGGTGAAATTAGTTTTTGATGGTGATTTTTCGTCAGTTCGAGTGGTTTTCCGTAGAAAATCGTATCGAGAACAAGAAAAATTTCATTAAAAACGGTTCTCGATACATTTTTTGTTTCGTTTCACTACACAAAAAACACTCGAACTGACGTTTTTAATAATTTCACCCAACGGGTTAGTTATTTAGTTTGCAACTTAATCCATTGTAGCATTTCGTCTAAAACAACAGGAGCAAATGTTTGTTCGATGGTTGCGTATTCTTCAGGAGCGCCTGTTTTGCATTCCTGAAATAAATGATTTAGCTTGGGAAATGCTATCGTTGTAACTTTTTTATTTCCGGCTTTGGTTAAGGCGTTTTTTATAGCGGTTACGTTTTCTTTGGGAGGAACCTGCACATCTTTTTCACCGTTAAGAGCTAATACAGGACATTTAATTTTTTCCAATGCGGTAGACGGATTGAATTTTGTAAAATAGAGCATCCAGGGAGAAGTAAGTTGGTTTAGTTGCCCATCGATATATTTTTCTTTGGGCATACCGTTTGGGATTTTGGCAGCAGTATCATTGTTTATTATTTGGTTCAATTCAGCTCTCAAATCCGATTTTAATTTTTCGATGTCGGTCGAATGCAACATCAAATTAAAAAGCTTTTTGTTGTAGGCTGATGCTTTTTGTATTTCATCATCTGGCATACCGGAAACTTTTGCCATTTTTTCCTGTTGTAACAGCAATAATTCATTTCCCGGAATTCCGGTCCCGGCGAGCAGAATAATAAAATTGACATCCTTGGATTTTGAAGTTACAATCGGAGCAATGATGCCGCCTTCACTGTGACCGATTAAGCCAATTTGTTTTGGATTGATTTCTTTTCTGGTTTTTAAATAGGCTAAAGCACTTTCGACATCAGTAGCAAAATCAGCTGTGGTAGCTGATTTAAAATCACCTTTTGAGTTTCCAAAACCTCTGTCGTCATATCTTAAAACGGCAATTCCGTTGCGCGTTAAATAATCAGAAATTACTAAAAAAGGTTGGTGTCCCATGATTTCTTCGTTTCGGTTTTGAGGACCACTTCCTGAAATCAAAATAACAGCAGGATAAATACCTTCTTTTTTAGGTAATGTTAAAGTTCCAGCCAGAGAAATGTTGGCTTTCGGATTTAAAAAAGTAACTTCTTCTTCGTAATAAGGAAAGGGCTTTGTGGGTTCCTGAGGTCTTTTTACAGTTGTTTTTTCTATTGTATTTCGGGATAAGTTTAAAGGGAATTGCTGACCGTTTTGTGTAAAAACACCAATGATTTCCTGTTCTTTTAATTCGCCATTGTATTGCATATTAATAGCTGCAATTTCAAATTTTATCTTCGGGTTTTCAAAAGTGGTTTTGGTTACCGGAATTCCATTAGCTTTTTGATCCGGACTGTCCATAGTGGCCGTAAAGCCGTCAGTTGTTTTTGTAACATGAAAAACGAGTCTTAATTGCATTCCCTGAACTTTGAGAAAGCCATTCCATTGTCCGGTAATTTCCTGTGCATTTATAAAAAAGCATGATAAAAGCGTCAAGGATAAGGTTAAAAATGGTTTCATTTTAGTTTTTTTTAGATTATTATTTCACCGCTGGTGCAAGCGTCCCGTTTGTGCGAGCAGGGGGCTGGCTTATTCATTATTATCTTTATTAATTGAAGTAACAATAGATGTCATCATCATTCCATATAATTCTGTCGATAAATAGTTATATTCTTTTTCTGTTTCTTCATTTTCAAACCACATATCGTTCCAAGAACCCATTCCACCAAAAACAAAAGCTTTGCTTGCTGACATAAGTAATTGTCTGTTTTCAAGAGAATAATTACTTAAAACAATTAAATTATCGTGATAAAAATCAATTTCTGGATTATTATTTTGAAGTGTATTTTTTGCTTTTTCGAATATTTGACCCCAATTTTCAGATGTTTCTTTAAAAGCGAATTCAGTTATTTTTTCAAGAATATTTTTTAGTTTCTCCTTAGTACTATTTATATCAAATTGAAGATTAATTGTTGATTGTTTAGAAACAGCTTTTCCATAAGTAACAATCCAAGGTTTTTCAATTAGATTTTTATCGTGTGTCCAATTACTAATCCAAAAATCAGAGTAGTTATCATATATACATTCAATAAACCAATTTCCACCGCCTCCTACGAATCCAGCTAATTTATGGTCGTCTGATTTTTCTGTTTGATAGTATAAACGAAGTTTTCTACAATTTTCTTTTTTCAACAATAAAAACCATTCAATGGGATTTTCGGCAACAACAACTTCTTTCTTTGATGTAAAAAGGTTTTTCTTCTGTATTTCTCTAAAATCTACAGAATTACAATGATGAAAAGTAGAATTTTGAGGAAAAAAATCAGTCGATTTTCCAGTTTTCAAATATTCGTTTCCGTAAGAAGTTAATGCAATAGTTTGAGCTAATATTCCTGTCATTATTTATTCGTTTATTTGTCTCACCGCTAGCTGTTTTTTTTTTTTTAGAATATAATTGATTAAAAAGGATTTAAATTAAACTAATTAGATTAATTCATAACTAATGCTATTATTGCTATGATTGCGGGTATTGCTTGGATGAAAAATATTTTTTTGCTGGCTGTTATAGCTCCATAAACACCGGCAATAATTACACAACTTAAAAAGAATGTGGCAATGTTTTTTTGCCAAATAGGATCTGTTATGCAAAAACTCCAAATTAATCCCGCTGCCAAGAAACCATTGTATAATCCTTGATAAGCTGCTAATCCTTTGGTTGGAGCGAATAATTCTGATGGTAAACTTTTGAATGTTTTTTTGCCAATGGTTTCCCAAGCAAACATCTCAAAATACATGATATAAAGATGTTCTATAGCTACAATTGCAATAAGAATTTTTGAAAAGATTTCCATAGATATTATTTTAATGTGATTCAATTAATTACTTTTTCACTTTTGCTTTCAAACCAACAGGGATTTTCAAATCGCCGGTATCATACATATTGATATAAATGTCTAATGTGTCTTTACTGCCAATTTCAGTTACTCGGTATCTGTCAAGTAATCCCACGTTGTTGATATAACCATTAGGGGTTTTAAAAGCACAACAACTGCCGGCTCTTAAATAGGTCATTTTTTTATTTCCCGGTCCAAATAAAGCATTTAGAAATCTTCTTTCATTAGTAGGTCCTTCATTGGTTTTTACACCACCTACTTTTATAGGATTGGATTTGTCGAAGCCATAGGTTTTATCATCGCTTTGTTCGGTTAGTAAGTAAGTGTTGTTATCCAGAAGTTCTACTGCTTTTGTTCGTGTGTCCCCAACACCTTTATCTTCGTTGGCGATTGTTTTTTTCTTAGCAGAGCAAGCAATTACAATAAATACAAGTGGAATAAGTAGCTTTTTCATGGTTAGAAATTTGATGGGGTTAGTAAGAAATTAAGATGGTTTAATAATTTTATGACATTATAACTTTTCATTTCTTCAAATAGTTTAGTTGAAAATTTACTTCGTTTTTCGAATTCCGCTATTTGTCTGTCACTGCAAGTTTGTAAAATGTAATGAGGTTTATCGTAATTGCGATATCCTAATTTTCCAACAAATGAATAACAACTGCAAAAATCTTTAATGGTATTTTTAAATTCAGTTAAAGACATGTCATTTCGGGTAATTTCATTATTTACTATTTTCATTGAATCTTCTCCGCCTAAATAAATTAAATTTCCCGAGATAAACATCTCTCCTGAACTTCCGTTTATTATTTCCCAAACGTTTTGATCTTTGGTTAAAAATAAACATAGTTTTTGTCCTTTTTTTGGTTTTTCCCAGCGTGGATCACAGTCCCATTCTTGAAACATTTTTACAGTTATTGTTTTAAATTTTTGACCTTTTAAATTTTCGCTAATTTTGAATATATAAGTGTTTCCTTTTACTACGTCAATTTCTCCAATAACTATTAAATCTGCTTTTGCTGCAATTAAAGTTAAAGGATAAATATCTTTTTTTGCTTCAGCTTTTATGGAAAAGAATATGATGAGCAGTAAGAATATGTTTTTTTTCATGGTTAGTCCTTTTTGTCAAATTGTTTGGTAAATTCTTCAGCAGGAATGACATTCAATTCATTGGTTTTACAATTCCATATGGAAGCGTAGTTTTTAGATAGTACAATATGATTTTTCCAGTTGGTGAATTTTTCATAAAGCATTAAAGTACAAATGTCGGTTGCAGTAATAAAATCACCCGTTTCAGCTTGATGATTATGCATGGTTTCAACTTCAGTTTGTTCTTTTTTGTATTGAATAGGTATTAAGTTTTTATGTAATGCTTTACGATTTAGGAATTTATTGTTTTGATCAAAATTCAATAAGTAATCGTTACCTAATAATACGACACCATTTACATTTGGACCTGTCAAAATGTAAACTTTTCTTTCTCCTTTTGAAATTAGAGGAATCAGATTTAGTTTGCTGTTGTTGTAACTTTTAATTAAAGTATCGTTTTCTAATGCTTTTTTTGCATTTTGTCTTAAGGTATAATAATCAAGTTCATTTTTTGTAAAATTTCTGTTGGCTAAATCAGTTGTTGCTTTGTTTATGTTAAATGAATCATCAAAAGTAATCGTTCCAATAACTTTAGGATTTTCTTCTTTGGAAAAGAAAATACATTTTGATTTTTCGTTGTCAGAATAGGAAAAATATCCGCCTATTTTCTCTCTCTCAGGATATTTGGCTAAAAAAATATCTGTTCCATACCAAGAAGCCATTTCTGATTGGTATAATTTTTTGCCTTCATCTAAATTTTTTTGAATTTGTTCTTTGTTTTTTGATTGTCCAATACAATTAAGAGTTGAAAAAAGTAAAATAAAGAGGTGTTTTGGTTTCATGGTTGCGGATTGGTTTTAGTTCTTTTTGTTGATTAATCTATACGAATTGATTTTGCTATTTTCTCAAAGAAATCTTTGCAATCTTCTTTTTCAGAATCCATAAAGGTGATTTGGTAAAATTTGTCGCCTATTGGAACAGCATACACTGTAGCATTTACTTTTTCAGCCTTTGATTTTGTCTTAATGGTATAGTTACAAACTGTATAAATAGATTTTTTACTGTCGATTTCTTTTATCGTTGGTATTGTTGTAAAACTGAAGTCGGGAAAATAGCTTTTTAAACTGCTGTAACTTGTTTCAATGGCATTTTTAAACGCTATTAGTGATTTTGTGCCATTTTTTCTTAGAACAATTTTGATTGTAGGAATAACTCCGTCAACACTGTTAATAGGGTATTTGTAATAAGCAACAATGTCTAAAGTTCCTTTGTTTTCTGTGATTAGTTTTTCAATTAAAGCAGGGCTTAATTTGATTTGTTCTTTGATATTTTCAATTGTTTCTGTTTGATTTGCTTCAATCCAATCGGTTGGTTTTTCCATGCTAAAGCCGAGTTTTTTATTTTGGTAGGTTTCCTGAGCATTAGCAATGAGGGAGAGAGTTAGTAGGATGTAAAGAGATATAATCTTCATTATTATTGATTTTATCCCAAATATATTGAAAATATTCTTACTTTATTGTTTTGTGAAATAATTTTTCTTACAAAATATAGAGGCTTTTGTTAAGATTACTTAACTATTATTTCATGCTTATAAAGCAACCCTTTTAAGCCTTCCAAAGCGAAAATCGCTTTTTTGAGTTTGGTTTTTTCAGGGTCGATGGTGTAGTTACGGCTGGTTGAGAAATCAACTTTGGAAGCGTTGGCTTTTTCAAATTCGGCACGGTATAAATCGCAGTTGTAGAATTGTGCAGCGGTTAAATCTGTTGCCATAAAATCGACTGCAATCAAACTGGAATTATTAAAAGTAATGCCTTTGAGTTTTAAGGCGTAAAACTTGGAAAAATCTAAGGTGCAATGGTCAAAATGTATTTCAAAAATGAGTTTGTCACTCATAGCAAAATTGACTTCTTTGATTTGGCAATGATTAAAATATGTCGTTCGAAATGCTGTGTGGTTAATTTTAGCGGTATTAAAAACGCAGTGGTTAAATTGACAATCGATAAAAGTAACACCTATCAAATTGCAATCGGAAAAAACGCAATTGTTAAAGGTACAAGATTCAAATTCTTTGAGGTTGAGAGTTTCCTGACCGTAGTGGGTGTCGTTGTAGTGTTGGTCAAAGAAATACTCGGTCATTTTTTTGTTGTTTAAACCCGACAGTGTTTTAAAGTTGTCGGGTTTGGATATTGTATTTTGAATTAAATCAAGATTTTTTATAAATGAATTTATTATTTTCTTTTTTGCTTGATCAAAAAAGAAACAAAAAAATATTCATGCTTTATTATTGTTTTTTGGTATTCATGAATCTTCGATTTCAAGTCTTGCGCTTCCTCGTCGGTCAAATAAGTTTTTGAATGCTAAAAGAAAAGAACTCGCTAACGCTCAAACAGCTTTTCTTTTTACGCATTCTTCAAACATTTGACACTCGACTGCGAAAGCTAAGGACGGTTAAGTCTGAGAAAAAAAATGAAAGCTAGATTGCGTTCTTATTTCTAAAATCTACCTTCTGTTTTCTGAACACTGAACACTGAATACTGAATACTGCTTTCTGCTCTCTGGTCACTAAATACTGACCACTGCAAACTGAGTACTACTCTTCTTCCTTTTGTCCCATCATCATCAGATAGGCTTTTAGGAATTCGTCGATTTCACCATTCATTACGCCGTCAACGTTGCTGGTTTCATAACCGGTACGTACGTCTTTTACCAGTTTATAAGGCTGCATTACGTAATTACGTATTTGTGAACCCCATTCAATTTTCATTTTTCCGGCTTCAATATCAGCGCGTTGTGCCTGTTTCTTTTTCAATTCGATTTCGTACAACTGCGAACGAAGCATTTGCATGGCACGTTGTCTGTTGTCCTGTTGCGAACGTGTTTCCGAACACTGAATCTGGATTCCGGTAGGTTTGTGATACAGCTGTACTTTAGTCTCTACCTTGTTTACGTTTTGTCCTCCGGCACCACTGGAACGGGATGTAGTGATTTCGATATCGGCAGGATTAATGTCAATTTCGATACTATCGTCCACCAACGGATATACGTAAACTGAAGCAAACGAAGTATGTCTTTTAGCATTACTGTCAAAAGGAGAAATACGCACCAAACGATGTACGCCATTTTCGCCTTTTAAGTAACCAAAAGAATAATCGCCTTCAAATTCCAGCGTTACGGTTTTAATTCCCGCAACGTCACCTTCCTGATAGTTCAGTTCTTTGATTTTGAAACCGTATTTTTCGCCCCACATCATGTACATACGCATCAGCATCGAAGCCCAGTCGCAACTTTCGGTTCCACCTGCACCGGCAGTAATTTGCAAAACAGCACTTAAACTGTCCCCTTCATCCGAGAGCATGTTTTTAAATTCGATACCCTCAATATGATATTCGGTCAGTTGGTATTGTTCGTCTAATTCCTCGGCGGTGAGTTCTCCTTCTTTGTAAAATTCGTAAGCTAATTGCAGTTCGTCATTCAAAGCAACAGCCTTTTCGTAGTCTTCAATCCACTTTTTTTTGTTTCGAAGATTTTTTACAATAAGTTCTGCTTCCTTGGCGTTGTTCCAAAAGTCGGGAGCAAAGGTTTTCTCTTCTTCGTTAGCAATTTCGATAAGTTTGGCATCAACGTCAAAGATACCTCCTCAACGCACCAAGGCGTTCTACAATACCTTTAATTTGTTCGGTAGTTGTCATAAATTATGTAATTTTGTTGCGCAAAAATAGTAAAAAATAAGTAGGACTACCGTTATTCGGGTCTGGATAAAAAATATAAAAATGCAAATAAATTTAGTTAGTGATACGGTAACAAAACCGTCCTACGAAATGTTACAATATATGTTCAGTGCTGATGTGGGTGATGATGTTTACAAGGAAGACCCCACGGTTAATGAATTGGAAGAAAGAGTGGCGGCTATTTTTGGGATGGAAGCAGGCTTGTTTTTTCCATCAGGTACGATGGCAAATCAAACAGCCATTAAACTACATACGCAACCCGGAGACCAATTAATTGCTGATAAAAACGCACATATTTTTCATTACGAGGCAGGAGGAGTTTCATTTAATAGTGGTGTTTCCTGTTGTTTAATTGATGGTAAAAGAGGAATGATCACTGCGGATCAGGTGGCTGCGGCAATCAATAAACCTAATTTTTTTCATAGTCCGTTAACTTCTTTGGTGTGTTTGGAAAATACCACTAATATTGGAGGCGGAGCTTGTTATGAAATGGAGGATTTGGAAAAAATTAAAGCTGTTTGCGATGCCAAAAATTTGAAATTACACTTAGACGGCGCCAGAATTTGGAATGCATTGGTGGCCAAAAGACAGAATCCAAAAGATTTCGGGAAAATTTTTGATACGATCTCGGTTTGTTTCTCAAAAGGATTAGGAGCTCCGGTTGGTTCGGTTTTATTAGGAAATAAAGAAACCATTCAGCGTGCTTTGAGAATCAGAAAAGTATTGGGTGGTGCTATGCGTCAATCAGGTTATTTAGCTGCTGGAGCGCTTTATGCTTTGGAAAATAATATCAAATTATTGACAGAAGATCATCGTCGCGCCAAAGAATTAGCCAATGTACTTAAGAAAAAAGACTGGGTTGAAACCATAGAACCGGTTGAAACGAATATCTTAATTTTTTCTTTGGTATCAGGATATAGTGAAGAGGTTTTGATTGAAAAACTCAAACAAAAAAATATTTCGATTAGCACTATTGGAAATCGAAAATTGCGTATCGTGACTCATTTAGATTACCGCGAAGTAATGCATACTTATGTGATTGAGACTTTGTCGAAAATGTAGATTGAAGTTAGAGGTTAGAGGTTAGAATGGGGAAGTATGCACTTCTAATTTCTAACCTCTAATTTCTTATTTAAACAAATTGTCCATTCCCGGAATCATAGGCATATCCATTTTTGCCACAGCATCCAGTTCGGCTTCGTTTACTTTAGTTGCTTTTTCAATCGCTTTATTAAGCACTAAAATCATATAATCTTCTAGTTGTTCTTTGTCTTCCAGCAATTCATCGGCAATTGTCAATGATTTTATTTTTCTGTTAGCTGTAATAGTAACTTTCAATAAGCCATCAGTGCTCTGTTCATCAACAAGAACAGTATCTAAACGTTTTTTAGTTGCTTCAATTTTGTTTTGGGTTTCTTTCAGTTTACCCATCATTCCCATTAAATCCATTTTTTCTTTTTTAAAATTTGATAACAAAAGTATTATTTTTACACAGAATACAATGTTAAAATTGATGAAAAGCCTATTCGTATTCGAAATGGTTTCTCCTATTTTTGCGCAAGCTTTTATTAAAAAAGAAGATTTACTACATGATAGAAAAAATACAAGCACCTATTGCTAAAATAATCCCTAAAGAAATGGAAAAGTTTGGGGATCTAAGGGTGGATAATTATTTCTGGTTGAACGATAGAGAAAACCCAGAAGTAATTGATTACTTGAATAAAGAAAATGAGTATTACCAGCAAATGACCGCTCATACGCAGGATTTTCAAAAGGATTTGTATGAGGAAATGAAAGCGAGAATTAAGGAAGAAGACGAGTCGGTGCCTTATTTGTACAATGGTTATTACTATATTACGAGGTTTGAAACCGGAAAAAATTATCCTATTTATTCCCGAAAAAAAGGAAGTCTTTCGGCTGAAGAAGAAATTCTTTTTGACTGTAATGTGTTGGCCGAAGGTCAGGCTTATTTCAAATTGGGCGGAATGAGTATTAGTCCAGATAATAAATTGGCAATTTTTAGTACTGACATTGTTGGTAGGAGAATTTATACTATTCAGGTTAAAAATTTGGAAACCGGTGAAATTTTGGAAGACAAAATCGAAAAGGTTACTGGTTCGGCAGTTTGGGCTAACGATAATAAGACGATTTTTTATTCAAAACAGGATGAGCAAACTTTACGCTCAGACAAGATTTTCAAACATAAACTCGGGGCGAAACAGGAAGAGGATGTGTTAGTTTATTTTGAAAAAGACGATACTTTTAGTGTTGATATTAATAAGTCAAAATCCAGAAAATATTTAGCAATTGAGTCTGGTAGTACGTTAACAAGCGAGTATCGCATCTTGAATGCTGATAATCCTGATGGGAAATTTAAAATTTTTCAAAAACGAAAAAGAGGAGTAGAGTATAGTATTAATCATTACAATGATAGTTTTTATATTCTGACCAATAAAGATGATGACGAGAATTTTAAGTTGATGAAAACTCCTGAAAATGCGACAACGGCCGAAAACTGGGTTGAAATTATAGGACACCGTGAAGATGTTTTGATAGAAGATATTGAAATTTTTTCTAAATATTTAGTAGTCGAAGAGCGTCAGGGAGGTTTGAATAAAATCCGAATTATGACTTGGGATGGTAAGGAAGAATATTATTTACCATTTGATAGTGAAACTTACACGGCTTACACATCAACCAATGTTGATTTTGAAACAGAAATTCTGCGTTACAGTTATCAATCGATGGCGACACCCTCATCGGTAATTGATTTCAATATGCGTACTAAAGAGAAAGAAGTTAAAAAAGAGCAAGAAGTCTTAGGAGGTACATTTGATAAAAATAATTATATCGAAGAACGTATTTGGGCAACAGCGCGAGATGGTGTTAAAGTTCCTATTTCGATGGTTTATCGCAAAGAATTAAAAAAAGACGGAAAAAATCCGTTATTGCTTTACGCTTATGGTTCTTACGGACACTCAATGGATACTTATTTTTCTTCAACTCGATTATCATTGTTAGATAGAGGATTTGTATATGCGATTGCGCACATTCGTGGGGGAGAAGATTTAGGAAGGCATTGGTATGAGGATGGGAAATTACTCCAAAAGAAAAATACTTTCAATGATTTTATTGACTGTTCAAAGCATGTAATTGCGCAAAAATATACTTCACCGGAACATTTGTATGCCGAAGGAGGTTCGGCAGGAGGATTGTTGATGGGAGTAATTATTAATGAGGCAGCGGAGTTGTATCATGGTGTAATTGCGCAGGTTCCTTTTGTAGATGTAATGACTACAATGTTGGATGAAAGTATCCCTTTGACTACTGGAGAATATGATGAATGGGGGAATCCAAATGTTAAAAAATACTATCAATACATGCGCTCTTATTCGCCATATGATAATGTTAAAGAAAAACGATATCCAAATATGTATGTTTCTACCGGTTTACATGATTCTCAGGTACAGTATTGGGAACCAGCTAAATGGGTTGCAAAATTGAGAGCGTATAAAACAGATGATAATGTTTTGTATTTAGATACTAACATGGATGCAGGCCATGGAGGTGCTTCAGGAAGGTTTGAAGCGTTAAAAGAATTAGCCAAAGAATTTAGTTTTTTACTAGATTTGGAAAAAATTAAAATCTAATTAGTTTTTTTTTGTTAAATTTGCTGCGTATCCAGGTTAAATAAAACTTAATCTTGATTAACTATTTTTTTATGAAAGAAGAAATAAATGCTTATAATAATGTTTTAGAACTGATAGGAAATACACCTCTTATCAAGATAAACAAAGTCACGGAAAATTTAGAAGGTAATTTCTATGCTAAGGTAGAAGCTTTCAATCCGGGACATTCCTCAAAAGATAGGATTGCGTTATACATTATTGAAGAAGCAGAAAAAAAAGGTATTTTATCTCCTGGTGACACCATTATAGAAACTACTTCCGGTAATACTGGTTTTAGTTTAGCAATGGTTAGTATTATCAAAGGTTATAATTGCATTTTAGCTGTAAGTTCTAAATCATCTAAAGATAAAATTGACATGCTTCGCAGTATGGGGGCAAAAGTGTATGTTTGTCCGGCACATGTTTCTGCAGATGATGAGCGTTCTTACTACAGTGTTGCTAAAAGACTACACGAAGAAACAAAAGGCTCGGTTTATATCAATCAGTATTTTAATGAGTTGAATATCGATGCCCACTATAATACTACAGGTCCTGAAATTTGGAAACAAACTAACGGAAAAATTACACACCTTGTTGCTTGTAGCGGAACAGGAGGTACTATCTCAGGAACTGCTAAATTCTTAAAAGAGCAAAATCCAAATATTAAAGTTTTAGGTGTTGATGCTTTTGGTTCTGTATTGAAAAAATATCATGAAACCAGAGAATTTGATTCTAAAGAAATTTATCCTTACCGTATTGAAGGATTAGGGAAAAACTTAATCCCATCGGCGACTGATTTTGATGTTATTGACAAATTTATGAAAGTAACAGATGAAGAAAGTGCGCACTCAGCTAGAGAAATTACCAGAAAAGAAGGAATGTTTGTTGGTTATACTTCAGGAGCTGTTTTGCAAGCGATAAAGCAATATGCCGAAGAAGGAGAATTTGATGAAAACAGTAATGTAATTGCTATTTTCCCAGATCATGGTTCTCGTTACATGAGTAAAGTATTCAGTGATGACTGGATGAATGAACAAGGATTCTTTGATAGTATTAACGAAGAAGATGTTCAAAAAATTGAAATGATAAAATAGATTTTTCTATTTTCAAAATATAGAACTCCGGAGTAATCTGGAGTTTTTTTTTGGAAGAAATTGATTTTAAGATATTGTTATAGAAATATTTAAAGTTTTGAATTAAAAAGTACTATTTTAGTTTTCTATTCAACCAAATCCAAATTAACCATGCTAAAATTATCCAATTACTTCTTAGTAGCAGTGTTCTCTCTATCGTGTGTATCTCTTCAGGCACAGCTGCAACAAAAAGCTTTAATAACAGTTGATTTAAAAAAAGAAATAGCTCCAATGAAAGCTGTTTGGGCTTGGTTTGGCTATGATGAGCCTAATTATACCTATATGAAAGATGGTAAAAAACTACTTTCTGAAATCGCCGATTTGAGCCCTGTTCCTGTATATGTTCGTACGCACAGTTTGCTGGTGAGCGGTGATGGAGTTGCGGCTTTAAAATGGGGGTCTACTAATGCTTATACTGAGGATGCCAATGGAAATCCGGTTTATAATTGGAAAATTGTGGATAGTATTTTTGATACTTATGTGAAAAGAGGCATGAAACCCTTGGCACAAATAGGTTTTATGCCTGAAGCTTTGTCAACACATCCAAGTCCTTACAGGCATTACTGGAAACCAGGTGATCCTTATACCGATATAATTACGGGTTGGGCTTATCCGCCAAAGGATTATGAAAAATGGCGTAATCTCGTTTACGAATGGGTAAAGCATTCCGTTGAGCGTTATGGTAAAAAAGAAGTAGAGAGTTGGTATTGGGAAGTATGGAATGAGGCTAACGGACACTATTGGAAAGGCACTCAGGAAGAATTTTTTAAATTATATGATTATGCAGCCGATGGTTTAAAAAGAGCATTGCCAACCGCTAAAATAGGTGGTTTGAATATTGCAGGAACTTCCGGAAAAGGGGCTACTGAATGGATGAATAATTTCATCAAACATTGTATATCAGGTACTAATTATGCTACCGGAAAAACGGGGAGTCCGTTAGAAGCGATTCTTTTTCATGCTAAAGGTCGTCCAAGATTAGTGGATGGCACAGTTATGATGGATATGGCGCCACAGTTGAGGGATATTCAGGCTGGTTTTAAAATCACAATGTCTTATCCTGAAACGAAGAATTTGCCTGTTATCATTGGAGAATCTGATCCTGAGGGTTGTGCCGCTTGCGGCATGGCAACCAATCCGGAGAATGCTTATCGAAACGGAACGATGTATTCTAGTTATACCGCTGCTTCTTTTGCCCGTAAATATTTATTGGCCGATAAAACCAAAGCTAACTTTTTAGGAGCGGTTTCCTGGTCTTTTGAATTTGAAAACCAGCCCTGGTTTTATGGTTTCAGGGATTTAGCAACAAACGGAGTCGATAAACCGGTTTTGAATGTATTCAGAATGTTTGGAATGATGAAGGGTAATAGAGTTGAAGCTGTGAGTAATAGAATGTATCCTTTAGAAGCGGTTCTTGAAAAAAGCATTCGCGGTAATCAATCAGATATTGGGGCATTGGCAAGTGCTGATGCTCGATCTACGGCTGTGATGCTTTGGAGTTATCATGATAAAGATGAGCAGGGAGCTGTCGAAGCTGTTGATTTAACTATTAGCAATATTCCTGTCAAAAAAGCCAATTTGAAAATCTACATTATCGATCAAGATCATAGCAATTCATACGAAGTTTGGAAAAAAATGGGTTCGCCACAAAATCCAACTTCAGAACAAATTCTGGTTTTAGAAAAATCCGGAAAATTAGAGTCAATTTCGAATAAAAAAATAGCAGTAAAATCAGGAAAAGCAAATGTTGTATTGCAATTAAAAAGGCAAGCTGTAGCTTTAGTTAAATTGGATTGGTAATAAAAAGATAAGTTAATGTTTCATATAAAAAAGTCCGCTTGCTCAATTTCTGTATTGATTTTATTGTTTGGTGTTTCCGTTTTTGGACAGATAAAGAAAGACACCGTTACTTTGTCGGATTTAGTATTAACTAGTTCTCCTATTCGTAATACAATTCAAAATTCTGCGGCTGCTATATCTATTATAAGTGAAAAAGAAATCAATCAGGCAGACGGCGTAATCCTGACTCCGGTTTTAAATAAAATTCCCGGCGTTTATATGCAACAGGGGGCTTTGAATACTAATAGAATTACTATTCGCGGTATCGGGGCGAGAACGCAATACGGTACAAGCAGAATAAAGGCTTATTTTGAAGGAGTTCCGCTTTCTGACGCTGAAGGAGAAACAGTTTTAGAGGATATTGATTTGGAAGCTTTAGGCGGAATCGAAATTATAAAAGGACCTAATTCTACCAGTTTTGGTGCCGGTTTGGGAGGTGTTATCAGTTTGAAAGCAAAACAATTAAATACGTCAACTACTTTTGCAAAATCAGGAAGTATTTTTGGGAGTTTTGGGTTGATGAAACAAGTTTTGTCAACGGGTTATAACGATTCAAAATCAACTGTTTTTGCTAATTATAGCAATTTAGAACAACAAGGTTACAGAGCAAATAGCAATTATAACCGAAAATCCCTGAATTTGTTTGGCAAACAGCAGCTTTCCAACAAAAGTTCTTTATCATTTTTTGGGATTGCAACTCGATTAAAGGCATTTATACCAAGTTCGATAAGTGAAAACGCTTTTAATAACAATCCAAAATCAGCGGCTCCAACTTGGCTCGCTGCAAAAGGTTATGAATCCTATGATAAATTGTTAGCCGGTTTGGGATTTGAACATCAGTTTTCTGAAAATTGGTCGGCTGATATTAGTCTTTTTTCTAATTTGAATAACGCTTACGAAACCCGGCCTTTTGATATATTGGAAGATAAAACCAAATCGGTAGGTTTTCGTTCCAAAGTAAATTATTTGGCTTCTCTGTTTACTTTGCCTAATATTATTAGCGTTGGAACTGAATTGATAACGGAGAATTATAATTTTTCCCTATTTAGAAATTTGTATCAGTCTAATTCCGGAAATGGAAGTTTACAAGGTGATCGATTTAGTGAAATGGAACAAAACAGACGTTATTGGAATGTTTTTTTTCAAATGGAAACCAAACTTGCAACAAAACTCAGTCTGGAAACCGGAATTGCATTCAATACAACTCATTATGATCAGACGGATATTTTTTCGCAAACAGGAACAAAGCAAAATTACAGCTTTGAAAGCATTTGGTCGCCTCGATTGGGTTTGTCTTATAAAATAGCTGATGGTAAAAATATTTATGCTTCGTTGAGTAAAGGATTTTCTATTCCGGTAGTTGCTGAAACACTAACAGCTGAAGGGCAAATTAATACCGATTTAAAACCTGAAATAGGGGTTAATTATGAAATAGGTTTTAAAGGGAATTTTTTAGGCACCAAGCTTTATACGGAATTGATTTTTTATTCCACTCAAATTAGCAATTTATTAGTAGCACGCAGAGTTGCCGAAGATCAATATGTGGGAATTAATGCCGGAGAAAGTTCGCATCAGGGAATGGAATTCGTAGTGAGCTATAAATTTGATGCTAATGTAAATATTCAGTTGAATCCTTATTTTTCGGGGACAATCACTCGTTTTAAATTTAAAAATTTTGTAGACAGAGATACTGATTTTTCTGGGAAATTGTTGCCGGCTGTACCTAATGTACAAATGAATGCAGGACTTGAGTTAGTAACGGCAATGGGTTGGAGTTTCAATGCTTCTTATCGATATACAGGAAAAAGATATCTTGATGATGCGAATTCGAAAGAAACAAAAGGATACCAACTTCTTGATGCTAAAGCCAGCTATGTTTTTTATATCCTTAAAAAATTAAAAATGGAAATGAATGCAGGAATTCAAAATGTATTGAATGAGAAATATGCTGCGAGTGTATTGCCTAATGCTGTTGGTTTTGGAACTGCTCCGGCCCGTTATTATTACTCGGGCAATCCAGTGAATTATTATGGTGGTTTTAACGCCGTTTATACTTTTAACTAAGTTAGCGGGCTATTTTGTTTTTGTATTCTTTAGGTGTGTTTCCCGTGTTCTTTTTGAATAGCTTATTGAAGTTAGAAACAGTTTTGTATCCACATTCATAGGCTATTTCCGAAACACTCATATCGGTTTCTATAAGGTGTTTACAGGCATTTGATATGCGTATTTCGTTTAGGTATTCAATGAAATTCTTTTTGGTTCTTGATTTGAACATCCTGCAAAAAGATGTCGGTGTCAGATTGGCAATTTGAGCCACTTCGTCCAGTGAAATCTCTTTTTTGTAATTGTCTTTGATGTATTGGTAAACGTCTGAAAGACGGTCTTTTTTGAAAGAAACATTGGTAGGTGTATAGGTTTCGCTGTTTATAAATTCCAAATCAGTAGTTACTGATAGAATGGATAAAATTTCAAAAAGTCCAATGATTACCTCAAGATCCTGTTTGAGGACTAATTGTTCTAGTTTTTCAGCAATTAGTTTGTTGGTTTTTCCTTTTATTGAAAGTCCCTTTTTCGCTTTTTCAAAAAGGCTGTTGATTTTCTGGGCTTCTTTTAATTCGTAAAATGCAGGACCAAAAATATCTTTATTAAAATAAACTACGATGGCTTTTGCCTTCAATTTATTGATGTTGTGATAATAAATTTCGTCATTTAACCATACATGCGGAATGTCTGATCCCAGAAATACCAGGTCACCCGATTCAAATGGAGCAACGGAATTCCCTATAATTCGTTTGCCAAAACTTTCTTTAACATAAACCAATTCTAGTTCCGGGTGCGAATGAAAAGGAGCCTGGAAGAAAGCTTCTTCTCTTGAGAGCACAGAAATGGCACTATTGAGATAAGACGATATTTTTGTTTTTTCTAGTTTCATCAGTTTTCAAAGATAATTAATAATTAGATAAGGATAAAATCGAATTATTATATAGTTATAGGGCGTAGTACCTTTATTTTTTTATATTTTGATAAATTAAAGATATTAATTGTTTGATAATTAGATAGATATTGGATTAAATATTGTGGGTTGTTAAATTGTCTTTTTTGTGAATATTTTAATAAACTAAGACTATTTTATCTTCTGAAACGAAGTTATAGCTTGTGAAATTTTCTTTTATGCTAAAATGGCATTTAAAATGAATTTCAATTTGAAAGATAAAATAATAGTGGCAATGGGAGAATTTAAAGAGATAGCTTGGAAAACTATAACGTTTTAGATTCAGAATCAGTTATTCTGTAATTGTAAGAAGTATTGATGTTGACAGTTAAATAAATTAAAAAATATAAATTCTACGATAATGGAAATAAAAAGATTAGTGGTTAAAATGCATCCCAATGATAGTGTATTGGTGGCATTAACTGATTTAACAAAAGGACAAAAAGTGGTTTTTGAAGAACAAACATATCTTCTTCAGGATACGATTAAAGCAAAACATAAATTCTATACCTCTGATTTAAATACAGGAGATGATGTGATTATGTATGGTGTTTTAGTGGGTAAAGTTCAAAATGATGTAGTTAAGGGAAGCCTGATGACAACAGCTAATCTTAAACACGCAGCGGAACCTTATGGATACCGTCATGTAGATTATACTTGGCAGGCACCAGATCTTTCTAAATACAAAGAAAGAACATTTAACGGCTATAAAAGAAGTGATGGTAAAGTTGGTACTGCTAATTATTGGCTTTTTGTGCCTACGGTATTTTGTGAAAATCGAAACCTTGATGTAATAAAGGAAGCATTGCACAACCAATTAGGATATTCTGTTAGTGATAAGTACAATCAGTTTACGCATCAATTGTTGAAAGCTTATCAGGAGGGAGAAGATTTAAATTCGGTCGGAATACAATTGAATCCAAGTTTTAGCACAAATCGTGTGTTTCAGAATGTTGATGGGATTAAATTTCTTAATCATCAAGGAGGTTGTGGTGGAACACGTCAGGATTCAGATACGCTAAGTACTTTGTTGGCTTCTTATGCTAATCATCCTAATGTGGCTGGAATTACGGTTTTAAGTTTGGGATGTCAACATTTGCAAGTACAAAATTTTATGAATGATGTTAAAAGACAAAATCCATCTTTTGATAAACCTATGTATGTTTTCGAACAACAATCTGCTCAAAGTGAGGAACAATTAGTAGCTGATGCTATTAAAAAAACTTTTGAAGGTTTAGTTGAAATTAACAAAAATCAAAGAACCGCAGCTCCATTAAGTGAATTGTGTATTGGTGTAAAATGCGGAGGAAGTGATGGATTTAGTGGTGTTTCGGCAAATCCAGCAGTGGGTTACACTTCAGATTTATTGATAGGTTTGGGGGGTAAAGTGTTGTTAGCTGAGTTTCCTGAATTGTGCGGTGTAGAGCAAAATTTAATTGATCGTTGTACAACAGAAGCATCAGCAAAAAAATTCATCAATTTGATGCAGTCTTACGATGCTTTGGCACACCAAGTAGGTTCCGGTTTTCATATGAATCCATCGCCAGGAAATATTAAAGACGGATTGATTACTGATGCAATTAAGAGTGCGGGTGCAGCCAAAAAAGGAGGAACAGCACCAGTAATTGATGTACTCGATTATACCGAAATAGCTACTAAATCAGGATTAAATTTAGTTTGTACCCCTGGTAATGATGTTGAAGCAACTACAGGACAAGCCGCATCTGGAGCTACATTAATTTTGTTTACCACAGGTTTGGGAACACCAACAGGAAATCCAGTTTGTCCAGTGATTAAGGTGGCGACTAATTCTGTGTTAGCAAAAAAAATGAGTGATATTATTGATATTGATTGTGGTCCAGTTATTAGTGGAGAAAAGACGATTGAAGAAATGGGGGAGGATATTTTAGAATATTGTATTAAAGCAGCAAGTGGCGAGATTATTCCAAAAGCGGTGTTGCTAAATCAAGATGATTTCATTCCATGGAAACGTGGTGTGTCGCTGTAAAGAGTAATTATTGAAGAGACTATTTATTTCATCAAAAGTTGAGGTAGATTTGTTTTAAATTAAAGAAAAAGAAAGAAAAATTAATTATTATCTTGCGTTGAATTTATTCAATCTTAAAAAAAAATAAAATTTATGTTCTCATTAAAAGATAAAAAAGCAATCATAACCGGTGGTGGAAGCGGAATTGGAAAAGCTATTTCTGTTTTATTTGCTAAACAAGGCGCTGAGGTTCATATTTTAGAATTAACTGCTGAAAGTGCTCAAAATACAGTTGACGAAATTACTGCCGAAGGTGGAAAAGTGTTTGCTCACGCCTGTAATGTTGCTAAACACGATGAGGTGGTAGCTACTTTTGAAAAAATTGGTAATATCCATATTTTGGTTAACAATGCCGGAATTGCTCACGTTGGAAAAGTAGACACAACTGGAGAAGCTGATTTTGACAGAATTATGGATGTAAACGTAAAAGGTGTTTACAACTGTTTGTATGCTTCAATTCCTCAATTCCGTAAGTCGGGTGGTGGAGCTATTGTAAATATGGCTTCGATTGCTTCGTGGGTTGGAATTTCGGATCGTTTTGCTTATTCTACAGCTAAAGGTGCGGTGATGTCTATGACATTGTCAGTTGCCAGAGATTACATCAACGAAAATATTCGTTGTAACTCGATTTCTCCTGCGCGTGTTCATACACCGTTTGTAGATGGATTTATTGCTAAAAACTATCCTGGAAATGAAGCTGAAATTTTTGATAAATTATCCAAATCACAACCGATAGGAAGAATGGGTAAACCAGAAGAAATTGCTACTCTTGCTTTGTTTTTAGCTAGTGAGGAAGCAGGATTTATTACAGGATCAGATTATCCAATTGACGGAGGATTTATTAAGTTGAATAACTAAAAAAGGTGCTAAGGTTTTTTGCAAAAAGCTTATTATCTTAGTGGTTGGGAATTTTGAATATAAAAGAATAAAAATTTAAATATAAAAAAATGAAATTAATACGTTTTGGAGCAGAAGGAAGCGAAAAACCAGGAATTTTAGTGGGTGAAAAAAGATATGATGTTTCTTCAATTGTAACTGATTATAACGAATCTTTTTTTGAGAATAATGGTTTAGAAAAATTAAAAGCGGCTATCGATGCCGGGACTTCTTTTCCTGAAGTGGGAGCTGATGTTCGTTTAGGTTCAGCTGTTGCCAGACCTTCAAAAATCATTTGCATTGGTTTAAATTATGTGGATCACTGTCATGAAACTGGTGCTCCAATTCCAACAGAACCAATCATTTTCTTTAAATCGACTACTTCTTTATGTGGGCCAAATGATAATGTGATTATCCCTAAAGGAAGTGAAAAAACAGACTGGGAAGTAGAATTAGCTTTTGTAGTAGGTAAAAAAGCAAGTTATGTTGAAGAAGCTGAAGCTTTAGATTATGTAGCGGGTTATTGCTTATTAAACGATTACAGCGAAAGAGCTTTCCAAATCGAAATGGGGGGACAATGGGCTAAAGGTAAAGGTTGTGATACTTTTGCGCCTCTTGGACCATACTTAGCGACTCAGGATGAAATTGCCGATGTAAACAATCTTCCAATGTGGTTATCTGTTAATGGAAAAAAATTCCAAAACAGTAATACATCTAACTTAGTGTTTAAAATTCCATTTTTAGTACATTATTTAAGCCAGTTTATGACTTTGCTTCCTGGTGATGTTATCAGTACAGGAACACCTCCGGGAGTAGGTTTAGGTATTAAACCAGATCCTATTTATGTAAAAGCAGGAGATGTTATCGAATTAGGAATAGAAGGTTTAGGTACAAGTAAACAAGTTGCTGTAGCTTATTCGAAATAAGTTTTTAGTAAATAAATTTTAAAAAGGAGTATTGGATTTAAGATTCAATGCTCTTTTTTTTGTTCTTTTTTCAGAAATTCTCATCTATTCAAAAAGACTTTCTGTCTATCTATTCAGGGGGATTGTCTATTGCGTTATTGTAAGGAATAATTAGTTCGGAGTTTTGACGCAAATTAAAAAAATCATTCATTTTCCTTATTATGAAAAATTATTGTTTCTTATTATTACTCTTCGGGTTTACGATTTCAATATTTGCACAAAGCCCAGCCCAAGCACCAACTGGTAAAATGTCAATTCCATCAAATGGGATTGTATATGGTAAAATCGTAGACAACGAAAAAAAATCATTGAGCGACGTTACAGTTACATTGATGCAATCTAAAATGGATCCGCAAACTAAAAAAGTCAAAGAAGTTTTAGTTGACGTAAATATCACAAAAGCTAATGGGGAATTTAGATTCGAATCTTTGGCTCTGACAAATAAATATACTTTGAAAATTGCCGCCATCGGATTTGAGGATATAGATAAGAAATTTACTTTTATTGATTTTCCATCAAATAATAATGCAGAAAAAGGTGTTATAAATGCTCAAAATAAAGCAGTACAGCCTTCTGGAAATGGAGGGGCACCTAGTTTTAAGCTTCCTGATTTAGATAGAGATTTAGGTGATATTGTATTAACTGTAAAAACAGAAGAATTACAGTCAGTAGTTGTTATTTCTGGAAAAAAGGGACTTACAATGGATATTGATAAAAAAGTTTTTAATGTGGAAAAAAATCTAGTTAGTGTAGGAGGTACAGCTGCCGATTTAATGAAAAATGTGCCTTCAGTAAATGTTGATATTGACGGAAATGTAACTTTAAGAAATGCTACACCTCAAATTTATATTGATGGTCGCCCGACTACTTTAACTTTAGACCAAATTCCGTCAGATGCCATTGAAAGCGTAGAGATTATAACGAATCCTTCGGCTAAATATGACGCTTCTGGAGGAAATGCAGGGATATTGAATTTGGTTTTAAAGAAAAATAAAAAAAACGGTTACAATGGTAATATTAATGCCGGAGTTGATAAAAGAGGCGGATTGAATGGTGGAGCCGGTTTTAATTTAAGAGAAGATAAATTTAATATATCCGTAAACACATTTGGTAACCAGTCTAAAAATGTAAATAAAGGAACTACAGAGATTAGAAACTTAGTAAGTTCGCCTAATTTATTGGTAGATCAAAACAGTAAAAACAAGATGAACGGTGGTTTTCTGTTTGGTAAATTCGGGATTGATTATTTTTTAAGTAACAGATTGACCTTGTCTTTAGGTGCTATTAAAGTACATGGAGACATGAGTCCGAATGATTTTCTAAAAACAGACAGTATTTATGATGGCGGATCTCAGCTTAGTTATAGCGAAAGAACCACAACTAATAGCAGGATTTTTAATGCTACCGGAGTAACAGGAGGATTCAAATATTTATTTAAAAAAGAAGGGGAAGAACTTACAGGAGATTTTAATATTTTTTCGGGAAAAAATGAAACAAATGCCTTGTATAGCACCAATATTTTTGATGTTTATGGAGGTGTTCAACAAGGGACAACTCTTCAAAATTTAATAGGAAACGGAACAAATAAGTTTCAAACGATCCAAACAGATTATGTAAATCCTATTGGTGAAAAAGGAAAAATTGAGGCTGGATTAAGAGTTCAAATGAAGGATATGACCAATAGTCAGGGGAATTATATTTTTAATAATTCAACTAATTCTTTTGACCTTGTGTCGTCATCGAGTAGTAACTACAAAAATAAAGACAACGTTTATGCGGCTTATGCAACTTTTTCCAATACAATCAATAACTTTGGATATAAGGTTGGTTTAAGAGCTGAAAGTTCAAATTATGAAGGTGAACTTACTGATACCAAACAAACATTTAGCAATAATTATCCAGTTAGTTTATTTCCATCGGTGTTTTTAAGTCAGAAATTAAATGATAATGAAGATGTGCAACTTAATTATTCCAGAAGAGTAAACAGGCCATTTTTTATGCAGGTAATTCCATTTATTGATTCAACAGATCCGCTAAACTGGAGTCGGGGAAATGCAGGTTTAAAACCAGAATTTATTAATTCATTGGAAGCGTCTTTTTCTAAGAAATTCAAAGGAAATAACTCTTTATTAGTTTCTGTTTATTACAAAGGATCGAAAGATTTAATAACCCGATACATGGATACTATTACAGCTGACGGAGTAAAAAGACCATTGAGTACTTATGTGAATGCTAATTCAAGCAGAAGTATTGGAACTGAATTTACTGCTCAAAACACTTTTACTAAATGGTGGGATGCCAATACGAATTTGAATATTTATAATTCAAAAATTGATACAGATAATGTTACCGGAACTTCACAAGATGCTATTACCAGTTGGTTTTTGAAAATGAATAATAATTTTAAATTACCTTCTAATTACAAAATTCAGTTATCAGGAACTTATCAGTCAAAGACTAATTTGCCAGTGAATCAAGGTGGAGGTGGAATGGGTGGTCCACAAAATAGCGGTTCGCAAAGTTCGTCACAAGGATATGTAAAATCTAATTATGGGGTAGATTTAGCTTTACAGAAAAGCTTCCTTAAAAATAATGCGGCAACTTTAACGCTAAGTGTTAATGATATTTTCAGATCAAGAAGTTACAGACAATATTCAGAAAGTGATTTTTTTATTCAAAATAGCTACAGACTTAATGATGCTCCAATGTTTAAATTGAATTTTAGTTATAAATTTGGACAAATGGACGCCTCAATATTGAAGAGAAAAAACATGAAAGGAGAATCTGAAGGGATGCAAGGCGCAATGCAGGGGGCACAATAAATAAAGTTTTAAAAGCCTAAATAAAGAATATGAGTTTTTTGAAAAGTAAGCTAGCGACAATATTTTACCATTTGATGGTTTGGACGGTTTTATTTAGCTTTCCTTATTTACTCTCATCAGGGCAAAATCAGGCTATTCAGGCTGTTATTGTTTTTTCCTGGGTTCCATTGTCTTTTTATGTACTTATTTTTTATACCAACTATTTTGTATTTATTGAGCGTTTCCTTTTTACAAAAAAGACAATTTTATTTCTGGCTTCTAATGCTATTTTGATTGCTTTTTTTATATGGGTTAACAATCAGGTAAAAGATTATTTCTTTCATCATATCTTTATTCATAAAGACAATCATGACTCCTTTAAGCCATCCCGAAATTTATTTATTTATATTGATATTCTTTTTTTTATCGTTCCGGTGGTTTTTTCAATCGCTTTGAAAACCACGGAACGATGGATAAAAACAGAAGCCGAGCGCAAAGAAGCATTGACTATTAAATTGGAATCAGAATTACAACATTTAAAATACCAATTGCAACCGCATTTCTTTTTTAATTCTTTAAATAATATTTATTCATTAGTAGATATTGCACCTGAACAAGCTAAACAAACTATTCATAGTCTAAGTAAACTAATGCGTTATTTGTTGTATCAAACTAATAATGAAAAGGTAAGTTTAATAAGTGAAATTCAGTTTATAACGAATTATATAGAGTTGATGAAGCTGCGTTATACCGAAAACACTAAAATTGAATATGATTTTTCAATATTAAATAATGATCTTCAGGTAGCTCCTTTGTTGTTCATTTCTTTAATCGAAAATGCCTTTAAACATGGCGTTTCGGCGAGTCAGGAAACGGAGATTATATTTAAAATGAAGGTCGAAGGAAACAGTATTGATTTTAGCACAAAAAACCATAATTTCCCTAAAACGGATAGTGATAAAAGTGGTTCAGGTATTGGTTTGCAAAATATGGAGAAAAGATTGCAATTATTGTATCCTGAAAAACATCAGTTTACCGCAGTGGTTGAAGATGGTTTTTTTGTAGTGAATCTAATTTTAGAAATTTAAGATATACCAAATCCATGTCAGACAAAATAACTTGTTTAATTGTAGACGATGAACCGATGGCTTTAAACTTAGTAGAAAGCTATGTGGATAAAACGCCTTTTTTGCAACTTTTAAAAAAATGCAATAGTGCAATTGAGGCTTTGGATTTTTTAAATGAAGAACGTGTCGATTTGATTTTTTTAGACATTCAAATGCCTGATTTAACGGGTTTAGAATTGGCTAAACTACTACCTAAATCTACCCGGATTATTTTTACTACCGCTTTCGATCAATACGCATTAGAAGGACTAAAAGCGGAGGCTATTGATTATTTGCTAAAACCATTTGATTATAATGAGTTTTTTACCGCAGTGAATAAAGCCAGAGATTGGTTTTCGATGACTAGAAAAGCCAAAAAAGAAAAGACCGATCAGATGGAATTTATATATGTCAAGTCAGGTTTTAAACAACTTAAGATTCAATTGGATTCCGTTTTGTATTTAGAAGGTTTGAAAGATTATATCAAAATTTGGCTTAAAAACGAGCCACAGCCCATTCTTACCTTAATGAGTTTAAAAACCATGGAAGAAGAATTACCAGCAGACAAATTTATGCGTGTTCATCGTTCTTTTATTGTTTCGCTTAAAAATGTTGAAGAGGTAGAGCGCCATCAAATTGTAATTAATAAACAACGTATCACAGTGTCTGAACAATACCGGACCCAGTTTATGAATTATCTCTCTGAGAATTCGTTGGAATGAAAATTTAAAAAATGTTTCTCCATTGGGTAGTCATGGTCGGAAGAAATTCTGGCCATTTTTTTATGTTTTAAATACTTTATCAGGATTTCCACCTGCGAATATTATCAAAATCGCTGTAATCATATCTCTAAGTTCCATTGCGATTCTTC
>NZ_JBBYHU010000028.1:0-57831 GCF_038289905.1 Flavobacterium flavipallidum
AAGAATCGCAATGGAACTTAGAGATATGATTACAGCGATTTTGATAATATTCGCAGGTGGAAATCCTGATAAAGTATTTAAAACATAAAAAAATGGCCAGAATTTCTTCCGACCATGACTAGGAGTAAAGCTCCTCTTTTTTTTGTTCAATACTTTTCTGAAATATGGGGAAAATTATTCCGAAACTGTAATTTCAAACATTTTGTCCCAGTTTTTTCCAGTAACAAATATGGTTTTAGTTTTAGGATTGTAAGCGATACCGTTTAGGACATCTTCAGGAGTAACATGAATTAATTTTCTTAAACCTGACATATCAATAATTCCTTCTACGGCACCATTAGTAGGATTGATAACTGCGATAGCATCTTTTTGCCAAATGTTAGCATAAAATTTTCCGTCAATCAATTCTAATTCGTTCACCGCTTTTATTTTAGAATTTCCAGAGTATACATTAATATAGTCTACCATTTTTTGAGTTGCCGGATCCATTTTCCATATTTTTTCAGTTCCGTCAGATTGATAAATGTTTTTTCCATCATTAGTCATTCCCCAACCTTCAATTTCTTTGGTATAAGCAAATGTTTTTTCCAGTTTTAAGGTGTTGGCATTATAGATGTAGCCAATTTTATCTTGCCAAGTCAATTGAAATAGTTTTCCGTTGATAAAAGTTATTCCTTCACCAAAATGTGCGGTATCCATGTCTACTTGTTTGAAAACTTTCCCCGTTTTGTAATCGTATTTTCTAAAATAGGAGTTGCCATTTTGCCCCGTGCTTTCGTATAGGGTGTCTTTGTAGAATTCTAATCCTTCGGTAAAAGATTTAATGTCGTGAGGATAGGTGTTTACAATTTTATACTTTAATAATTTAGGTGTCACATTGGAAACCACTTCAATTCTTGCAGTTGTTTCTGCATTTTCACCTTCAAAATAGACTAAGGCTTTTATGTTTTGGTAACCTAATTTTTGGTCTTTTAATGGGTAAGATAAATTTTCAAGACCTTTAGCAGTTTTAATTTTAGTATCATTAATATAATACACAATGCTGTCAACAGTCTTCGATTTCGGGTTCAAAATAGTTAAATCAAGTGTCTCTTGAGGCTGATATTGTGCCGAAATTTTGGAAGAATCAAAATTAAATATACTATTTTCTCTATTTTTTGTATCTCCACAGTTAGAAAGTAGTGTTCCTAATAAAATGAAAGATAGTAAGTTATGTTTTTTCATGTTCTGAATTTTAAAAGTCCTAATATACAATGTTATTTTAAGCTCACAAAAGGGCTTGCAAAAATATAAAAAGATTGTATATTTGCACCGGCAAGTCCTACACGACCAGCTCCTGCTCACTCCCCCAGGATGGGAACATAGCAAGGGTACGCGGTTGAGCGGTGCGATGTAGGTCGCTTGCCATTTTTTATTTTATAATTATTCAAAAGTAGTCTTCCTTCGGGGGGATTTTTTTATTTTTGGACCTTTTGGGAAGTTATGAGTTTTAAGTTAAGAGTTTTAGGGAATGACTCATGTTGAAATAGACCCACAGCTCTCAATTTACAATCCATAACGTACAACTCATAACGCATAACTTATAAACAAATGAGTAAAGTAGTATTGATTACCGGAGGTTCTTCGGGAATTGGAAAATCCATTGGCGAATTTTTGCATCAAAAAGGTTTTGTTGTTTATGGTACAAGCAGAAATCCTGAAAGGGTCGAGAATTCGGTATTTCCATTAGTAGCTTTAGATGTTAGAAAACCGGAAACTATTCAGAATGCTGTTGCTAAAGTTGTTGCTTTAACCGGAAGACTGGATGTGGTGATTAATAATGCAGGTGTGGGTATTACAGGGCCTTTGGAAGAAATTTCAACTTCCGAAATCAAAAATAACTTCGAAACTAATTTTTTTGGACCTATCGAAGTGATGAAAGCGGTTTTACCGCAAATGCGCCAACAAAAATTAGGTTTAATCATCAATGTAACTTCAATTGCGGCCTATATGGGCTTACCGTATCGCAGTGTCTATTCAGCCTCAAAAGGAGCTTTGGAATTAATTAGTGAAGGGTTAAGTATGGAAGTAAAATCTTTTGGTATTCAAATTACCAATGTAGCTCCGGGTGATTTTGCTACCAATATTGCTTCAGGGCGTTTTCATGCGCCACTTGTCCAAGGTTCTGCTTATGAAATTCCTTATGGTAATACTTTGAAAATGATGGACGAACATGTTGATAGTGGAAGCGATCCTAATGAAATGGCTGTAGCGGTATATAATATTATTCAAAACAAAAATCCGAAAATGCATTATAAAGTGGGTGCGTTTTTACAGAAATTCTCTATAGTTTTGAAGCGTATATTACCCGATAGAGTTTATGAAAAAATGTTAATGAATCATTATAAATTATAGGTTATGGAAATGAAAAATATCGAAGATTTAAAAGAGATGATTATTCCTGTTTTAGTTATTTTACTGATTTGGTTTATCATCCGTCGAGTATTTCAGGGGATAAGTGATAAAATAAATAATGCTGAACAGCATAGAGATGATTTATTAAACGTTTTAGAGGAAATACGTGACGAATTGAAAGATTTGAATAAAAAGAATTTAAATAACTAATTTTTAATTGTAAATTTGCGTGCATATATAAAATTAAGTGTATATTGCACACTTTTAAAAATCAACTAAAAACAATTAAATAGATTAATTATGAAATTTTTTATTGACACGGCTAATTTGGCTCAAATTAAAGAAGCACAATCTTTAGGTGTATTAGATGGTGTAACTACAAACCCATCTTTAATGGCTAAGGAAGGAATTACTGGAAAAGATAATATCTTAAAACACTATGTTGATATTTGTAACTTAGTTGACGGTGATGTAAGTGCTGAAGTAAATGCTTTGGATTTTGAAGGAATGGTGAGAGAAGGTGAGGAGTTAGCTGAATTGCATGAGCAAATCGTTGTTAAATTACCTATGACAAAAGAAGGAGTTCAGGCTGCAAAATATTTTTCTGATAAAGGAATTAAAACAAATGTAACTTTAGTTTTCTCTGCAGGACAGGCTTTATTAGCTGCAAAAGCAGGAGCTACTTATGTTTCTCCATTCTTAGGAAGATTAGATGACGTTTCAACTGACGGGTTGAATTTGATCCAGGAAATCAGAGATATCTATGATAATTATGGTTATGAGACTCAAATTTTGGCTGCATCTGTTCGTCATACAATGCACGTTGTTAACTGTGCTAAAATTGGTGCTGATGTAATGACTGGACCTTTATCTTCAATTGCAGGTTTATTGAAACACCCATTAACTGATATCGGATTGGCGCAATTTGTTGCTGATTTCGAAAAAGGTAACAAGTAATTCGTTACTCTGTATTTATAAAAAAGTCCCGTTTGAATTTCAAGCGGGACTTTTTTTTTGAGTATGATTTATTTTTATTTTCTCACAAACGGAGGAAGTAATTTACTGGAAACTTCTCCAAAACCAATGCGTACCTGACTGTTTTCACAAAAGCCTTTTATGATAACGGTATCATTATCGTTGATGAATTTACGCTCACTGCCATCATTCAATTTCAATGGTTTTTCTCCTCCCCAAGTCAATTCTAACATAGAGCCATAGCTATCGGGTGTTGGCCCTGAAATAGCTCCTGAACCCATCATATCGCCCGAATTTACACGGCAACCATTGGAAGTATGATGCGTTAATTGTTGGTTCATGGTCCAATACATATGTTTGAAATTAGATTTCGAAACTATCGTTGGTTCCGATTTTTCAGGTTTTATGGATACTTCTAAGTTAATATCAAATGAATGTTTTCCTTTTTGTTGTAAATAAGGTAGCGGACTCGGGTTTTGCTTAGGACTGGCAACTCTGAAAGGTTCCAATGCGTCCATTGTTACAATCCAAGGTGATATGGATGTAGCAAAATTTTTAGATAACAAAGGTCCTAAAGGCATGTATTCCCATTTTTGAATATCTCTTGCTGTCCAGTCATTCAATAAAACCATCCCGAAAATATAATCTTCCGCTTCGCTAATTGGAATCATTTCCCCCATGATGTTAGCATCGGTAGTGATGAATGCTGTTTCTAATTCGAAATCAACAGAACGGGAAGCTCCAAAAACCGGAGTGGTTGCATCCGGAGGAAGTGTTTGTCCTAAAGGACGATGTACCGAAATTCCAGAAGGAATTATTGTGGAACTTCTACCGTGATAAGCAATAGGCATTTGTGGCCAGTTAGGTAACAAAGCGTTTTCTTCGTTACGAATCATTTTGCCTACATTGGATGCGTGTATTTTACTGGAATAAAAATCAGTGTAATCACCTATTAAAACGGGTAATTGCATTTCAACTTCATCAATTTTAAAAATGATGATACTTTTATGATTTTCATTATCGCGTAAAGTAGCATTGGTTTCATCAAAAATATCGGCTATACGGTTGCGAACCAATCGCCAGGTTTTTTTTCCATCCGAAATAAAGTCATTTAGGGTGTCCTGCATGAACATGTCATCGGTTAAATCAATACCCGAAAAATAGCCCAATTGTTGCAAAGCACCTAAATCGATAGCCGAATCCCCAATTCGTGTTCCTACTGTCACCACATTTTCTTTGGTTAGAAAAACACCAAAAGGAATGTTTTGGATTGGGAAATCACTATTTGCAGGAACTTCAATCCATGATTTTCTTTTAGTATTGTTGGCGGATAAAGGCATATTTTGTTAATTTTTTGTTGAAAATTATATATCAAATATATTATAATCTAACTGTTTAACAAACGTTTTTTTGTATTTTTGCCCAAAATTATTTAAAATCAAAAAAATGCAACGCGACAAACAAATTTTTGAACTTATTCTTGAAGAACAAGACAGACAAATACACGGCTTGGAACTTATTGCTTCTGAGAACTTTGTAAGTGATGAAGTAATGGAAGCTGCTGGTTCAGTTTTAACAAATAAATATGCAGAAGGTTATCCTGGTAAAAGATACTATGGAGGTTGTGAAGTAGTAGATATTGTTGAGCAAATTGCTATTGACAGAGCAAAAGAATTGTTTGGAGCAGCGTATGCTAACGTTCAGCCACACTCTGGTTCTCAGGCTAACGCATCTGTTTTTCATGCTTGTTTGAAACCAGGTGATAAAATTTTAGGTTTTGATTTATCTCACGGTGGTCACTTGACTCACGGTTCTCCTGTAAACTTTTCAGGGCGTGTTTACAATCCTGTTTTCTATGGTGTTGACAAAGAAACAGGTCGTTTGAACTATGATAAAATTCAAGAAATTGCAACTAAAGAGCAACCAAAATTAATCATCGCTGGAGCATCGGCTTATTCTCGTGATATGGATTTTGCTCGTTTCCGTCAAATTGCGGATAGCGTAGGTGCAATTTTAATGGCTGATATTTCTCACCCTGCAGGTTTAATTGCTAAAGGTTTATTAACTGACCCAATTCCTCATTGTCATATCGTAACCACTACAACTCACAAAACATTAAGAGGTCCTAGAGGTGGTTTGATCTTAATGGGTAAAGATTTCGAAAACCCATGGGGATTAACAACTCCTAAAGGAGAAATCAGAATGATGTCATCTTTATTAGACTTAGCTGTTTTTCCTGGAAATCAAGGTGGACCTTTAATGCACATTATCGCTGCTAAAGCGGTAGCTTTTGGTGAGGCTTTACAAGATGAGTTCTTTACATATGCTCGTCAATTACAAAAGAATGCTAAAGCTATGGCTGAGGCTTTTGTAAAAAGAGGATACGATATCATCTCTGGAGGTACTGATAACCACATGATGTTAATTGACTTAAGAAACAAAGGAATTTCTGGAAAAGAGGCAGAAAATGCTCTTGTGAAAGCAGAAATCACTGTAAATAAAAACATGGTTCCATTTGATGACAAATCTCCATTTGTTACTTCTGGTATCCGTGTAGGAACTGCTGCAATCACAACTCGTGGTTTAGTAGAAGAAGATATGGAAACTATCGTAGCAATGATTGATAAAGTATTAATGAATCATACTAACGAAGATATTATCGAAGAAGTAGCTGAAGAAGTTAACGAAATGATGAGCGAAAGAGCGATTTTCGTTTTCTAATTCTTTAGTTTCTAAAAGTTTAAAGTTTAAGGTTTAAAGTTCTGTGATTTTACGGTCACAGAATTTACCTTAAACTTTTTTATTTTAGATAACTTTGAACCTTAAACAATTTAAACCTTAAACCAAAAAAATGGGAGTTTTACGTTTGCAATTACCAACTGACCCAAGATGGGTAAATATTGTAGAGAAAAATATAGAAGAAATTTTGACCGATCATGCTTGGTGTGAGCAAAAAGCGGCTACTAATGCCATGACGATTATAGTGAATAATTCAGAACATCAGGATTTGGTAAAAGATTTATTGGCTTTAGCCAAAGAAGAAATTGACCATTTTGATCAGGTACATAATATCATCATCAAAAGAGGCTTAAAATTAGGGCGTGAACGAAAAGATGACTATGTAAATGAATTGTATCAATACATGAAAAGAAGTAGTACCGGAAGTCGCGTTTCCGGTTTAGTGGAAAGATTGCTTTTTTCGGCAATGATTGAGGCTAGAAGCTGTGAACGTTTCAAAGTACTTTCTGAAAATATTCAGGACGAAGAACTGGCAGTTTTTTACAGAGAATTAATGGAAAGCGAAGCCGGACATTACACTACTTTTATTACTTATGCCCGAAAATATGGCGAAGGAATTGACGTAGAAAAACGCTGGAGGGAATGGTTAGCGTTTGAAGAATCAATTATTAGTAATTATGGAAAGAACGAAACCATTCACGGTTAGTATTTTAGATTTCAGCTTTTAGATTTCAGAACGCAGACAGTTTGTAATCTTGGGTAAAGTTGAAAATTACCAGATTTAAAATCTTGGTGTCTCTTTGTGGAATCTTAGCAAAACTTTGCGTGATTGTTGGTTAATATATCGTTGATAAGTCTCTTTGTTTATTGCATAATTCTTGCTAAAAATTCATTACTTTTAAGAAAAGCAAAAGATATTTTTCGATAACTTCCTAAAAAGTGATAATTATGCGAATAGAAACCGATTTAAAATTAGGCTTTAAAGATGTAATGATCCGACCAAAACGATCTACTTTAAAGAGCAGGTCTCAAGTTTCTTTAGAAAGAGAGTTTAAGTATTTGCATAGTACCACAAAATGGGTTGGAATTCCCATTATGGCGGCCAACATGGATACCGTAGGAACTTTTGAAATGGCTGCTGAATTAGCCAAACATAAATTGTTTACAGCCATCCATAAGCATTATTCGGTTTTAGATTGGAATGTTTTTTTAGCTTCAGCTCCCGATGAAATATACGATTATATTGCCATTAGTACCGGAACAGGTAAAAATGATTTTAAAAAATTGATTGAAATTATTTCAGCACATCCGCAGTTAAAATTTATTTGTATTGATGTGGCCAATGGTTATTCGGAGCATTTTGTTACTTTTTTAAAACAAACACGTAAACAATTTCCAGACAAAGTAATCATTGCGGGAAATGTAGTCACCGGTGAAATGGTCGAAGAATTACTTTTGGCTGGAGCCGATATCATCAAAGTGGGTATTGGTCCGGGATCAGTTTGTACTACCCGAATTAAAACCGGAGTGGGCTATCCGCAATTATCCGCGATTATAGAATGTGCCGATGCTGCTCATGGTTTGGGTGGACATATCATCAGTGATGGTGGTTGCACGACACCTGGAGATGTGGCAAAAGCTTTTGGTGCCGGTGCCGATTTTGTAATGTTAGGCGGAATGCTTGCCGGACATACCGAAAGTGGGGGAGAATTACTGGAAGTAAATGGTAAAAAATTCAAACAATTTTATGGGATGAGTTCTACCACAGCGATGAATAAACATGTAGGAGGAGTAGCGGAATACAGAGCTAGTGAAGGAAAAACAGTGAAGATTCCTTTTAAAGGCGATGTGGTCAATACAATTTGGGATATCTTAGGAGGATTACGCAGTAGTTGTACTTATGTAGGTGCTTCAAGACTAAAAGAACTAACAAAGAGAACGACTTTTATTCGCGTAAGTGAACAGGAAAATAGAATTTTTACCAATGAATAATTTATGATTACAATAACTACAGCAACTGTAGATGATTTAAAAACAATCGCTGATATTGCCCAAATAACTTGGCCGATTACTTATGGTGAGATTTTGTCGGAAGCACAATTGAATTATATGCTCAATGCATTTTATTCAGAAGAAAGTTTACAAGCTAATATTAATAACGGACATGAATTTATTTTGGCTCTTGAGGAAGGAGCTGCTCTTGGTTTCGCTTCATTTGAACACCAATATCAAAATAGAGCTGCGACCAAAATTCATAAAATTTATATGCTACCAGAATCGCAGGGAAAAGGGATTGGAAAGCTGTTGGTTAATGCAATAGCACAATTTGCAAAAGAAAATAATGCCAAGGTTTTGATACTGAATGTTAACCGTTTTAATAAAGCATTAGGTTTTTATGAAAAAATGGGTTTTAGCATAGTTGAAGAAATTGATATAGAAATTGGACAAGGTTATTTAATGGAAGACTATGTGATGGAGAAGAATTTAATAAATTAATTTGAAGTATTTGCAATTCTAAAAGCACGTTCTGTTCCTAAAAACTTGGGATTTCCATGTTTTTCTGACCAAAAGCCATCCAGTAAATCTTTGGATAGACATCGGTATACAACAACGCCTTTGAAAATAGTATCATTTTCTCCTTCATATTTGAAATTGATGACTAAAATATTATCTCTAAAAAATCCGTTGCCGGTTTGAAACTGTTCATTATTGATGAACCATTTGGCTTTAATTCTTTTATTTCGGTCTAAACTTAACGAAAGTGTTCCTTTATAAGTATGCTCTTCGGCATCTTGATTGCTGCCTATAATTTGGAATTTGCCTACGAGTTCTTCGATGTTCATTAAAAAAAAATTAAGTTTTTTCTTTTTGCTAAATCTTTTAAAAATTGCCACAGATAAAAAAGATTAAACTAGATTAATCTGTGAGAATCTTTCTGATCTGTGGCTAATATTATTCTGTGTTACTTTTTTTCTAAAAAAGTTTTTCATTTCTGCAAGATTACTCATTTCATTTGGATAATGCATAAAAAAAAATCGAAGTTTTGAGGCTTCGATTTTTTGTTGTAAAATAATTTAAGTGTTGTTTTCTCTCCTTTTATACAAGATTGAAACTCTTTTCGATTGTAATCGTATTATTTTTTTGAAGAGAATATTTGCGGATTGATGTTAACCATTAAATAAGCCCAGTTGTTAGTAGTATCATCTATACCACCTTTTAAAGCAACCATGGTGTTAGTAGCAAACATTTGAGAGTACCCTGCAGTCAATGTAATGTCTTTGCTTGCTTTGTAAACCGCAGTTAAATCAACTTCAGTTCCTAAGTATTTATCACTAGTAGCTGTTAATTTATTAGCAGTATGGAACACGTGAGGAGCTACAGAAAGGTTTACTTTTTTGATAGGGAAATCTAATTTTAATGTCAAATCTTGTAATCCTACTGAACCTGCATGATTTCCTACGTAGAAATAATCCATGAAACCATTGAAAGCGTGGTTAGTACCAAACATAGGGTTGAAAGATTTTACCATATTTGGAGATGTTCCTTGGTCTTTACCTGATAAGAATTCATATCCTAATGTTGCTTTGAATTTTGGAGTAAACATATATCCCAAATTTGCAGCTGCTTCATAAGCTGAAACCTGACTAGCTCCAACTTTTCCTGTTTGACCATAAAAACTAAAGTCTAAGCTTAATTTTTTACCTGCATAATTCGCATAAGTACCAAATGTTTGGTAGTAATTTGTTTCTACTTCTGCTCCTTTTAAATAGTCTCTTCCAATGTTTAAGGCTAAAAAGCTTACGCCTAATTTTTTAATAGAAGTGTGGTACCATGCATATTGAAAATCTTTAAAATCAAGATCTGTTCCAAATGTAACGGTGCCTAATGGGTTGGCAACAGTTTTATTTTCGTTAGCTGCATTTAATGCAAATCCAAAATCTAACTGACTTTTAGCACCTTTGAATTTGATTAAAGCCGCATCAAAGCTACGACCTTGGTTAGCCCAATCTAATCCTCCAAAGATTCTTTGGTTGTCATAAGCAATTACTTGGCGACCTACTTTTGTGCTCCATTTAGCATCAAAATTGTATTGTGCCCATCCTTCAAATAGTACAAAACTATTGTTTGTTGAATTCGAAAGATTTCCGGTTAAGTGGTTTACAGCACCCCAAGTGCGTACATTTTGTAAAGCCAATTTCACAGCCAATTTTTCGTCTTTATAATTAAGATTTAATCTTGAACGATTTCCAACAAATGAAGTATGTTCGGTAGTAGGTGTTAACAATGTTCCAAAACCGTTTGTATATTCATATCTAGGTCTGATTTGGATATCTGAACTAAATTCCTGAGCCATTGCACCAGTACCTAAAAGGCCTATTACTGATAAAGAAAGTGTTTTAAGTAATTTCATAATAGTTGATTTAAAAAATTGTTTTTGTTAGATTATTACATTGCAAACATACTTACGTAATTTTACTTATATATTATTTCTTGCGCAAGAAAAACTAGTCTTTTAAACCTTTAAATTTTATTTTTTTTAGCAAATAAAAGAATGTATTAAAACAGTTTTTTAAACTAAATCACTGTTTAGTAATGTTTTATTTTATTTATATATGCTAAGTAGTAATTGTAGTTGTTTAAAAAACAGCCTGTAAATTGTACTTAGAAAACGGTTGCTTTACTTAAATGTAAATAAATAAAATACGTAGAAAATTATTTTTTATTGCAAAAAATGAAATAACAAAAAAGCCCGATGCAAATCGAGCTTTAGTTTTTATGAGAAGAGATTGTAATTAATTTGGGCTTTACGCTTAACTCTTTGACGGATTTTTTATTGTGACATTTTAAAATAATAGTCGGCAGAGTGTTTTCCGCTTCCGTAGATCAAAAAGAATAAACAAATAGCCAAAATTCCTAAGGCTAAAAATAAATTTTCAGTATGCATTTCGCCCGTAAAATTTACTAGAATTGCACCCATTAAAATAGGTAATTGCGCAATAATAGCCCATCGGGTTAGCAAACCAAAAGCAATCATTATTCCGCCAATCATATGGGCAGGAGTAATGTAATGAACGAGGAACATTCCTCCTCCAATTTGGTCAATAGGAGAAATCAATTCAACTAAATATTGAATGTTAGTAATGAATTTAACTCCTTTTACGAATAAAAACACCCCAAGTGCAATTCGTAGCAAATCTAATGTGAAATAAGTGTGCGCATTGGCCCATTTATTTAATTGTTTTACATTGTTCATATTGCTGTATGTTTAAATTGGTTCTACTAAGTTAGTGATTTTTAAAACAATAGAAAGTAAATGAGCTGTTAAAATAAATGAGTTCTAAGTTGTTAATAGAGAATAAATTGCTTTTTTGATAGAAAATTTAAGGCTGATTTAAAATCCAATTCAGTTCTGGATCATTGTTTTGAATTTGGTCTTCCAATGTAGGCAGGATGGATACATCTGGAAAAATACCACGACCATGAACAGGGCTCTGGTAGAAGGGAGTAAAATTCATAGTCCCAATTCGGAGATGGAGTTTTGAATGCGGTAATTTTACAATTGGCATAAATCCGGCGACAGTTCCGTTATAGTCACCGCCAGTTTCTTCGCCTACAAATGTTGCTCTTTTGGATCCTTTTAAATTAGTAGATAAAATGCTTGATGCCGAAAAACTGCCACCATTTATCAGTACATACATTTTTCCTTTAAAGGCATTTTTATTTATAGACCGCGGTTTCGTATCAGTATCAAAATAATTTTTGCCGTCTTTGTCTTTGTGTACGGTCAAAAGCAAATAGCTGTAAACAATAGGAGAAAATAGGGTTTTAATCGTTTTTACAACAGCATTTCCTTTGTTAAAATATACACCTTCAAACAAACTAGCTTTGGAAACTACTTCGGTTTTTTTAAGGAAAACAAAGCTTGAATCGGCAAGGTAGGAGTATAGATGAACAATTTCACTTAAACGTCCGCCGCCGTTGTTTCTCAGGTCAATGATAAGTGTTTTTGTCTTTCTTTTTTGAAGTTCAGCAAAACTGTTTTTGTAAAATTTGCGATAGTGCCCCTCTTTAAAACCTCTGATTTTTAGTAAAGCGACACTACTGTCTTTAGATACAAAGTGGAGTTCCCGGATAAAAGTATTCGATGTTTTATCAAAGCCATTAATTCTTTTTTTCTTTTTTAAAATTTGCTGTTTGGCTTTGTCTAAAACCACTTTTCTTTCAACTTGTTTTTTATTTTTCGCATCTAAACTATCCTGTTTGAATCTTTTAATAGTAATGCTTTTGATGCTGTCATTGTATTTAAAAACATAGTGTAAACTGTCTTTAATGCCGTTTTCAATGGTAAAATAGGAAACAAATCTTTTGGACGCTGCTGCTTTCTTGAAAGTAGTATTAAAACCGTCAGAACTAAAATAATGACTGTATTCATTTATAAGTTCCTGAGGTTTAATTCCGTTTACCAAAAGGACTTCTGTACCTGGAATGATGCTTTTAATATAGGATTTGTTTTTAAGAACGTATAATTTGTCATTGTAATAGCTGAAATCAAATTGCGAAAAAGGACCAATTCCTTTTTTTGTTATGCTTTTGGTTTCTTTTTTGGTATATGCTTTTTGAGGCGCTAAAACATAGCTATGTCCTTGTCTGACAGCAGCTACTAGCGGACTTATTTTCTTGTAAAATTCCAATGGAGTCAATGGCTTAGTCAGGCACTTTTTTAAGCTGTCAAATTGATAGTCCAGTTTTTCTTTGCTGATATAATAATCCAGATTTGGATGGAGTTTTTGAAGTTTTCTATGGGTAAAATCCACATCTTCATGGAGAGCATTCACTGGAATCAGCTGCTGTAAACGGGCATTGTCTTTTTTGATAGTACTGCATTGTACCAATAAGAGCGCTAAAAGTATTTGAGGGATTCTTTTTTTTAAAAAAAGGATGGCTAACATTTACATCAATTTGGGGTTACTGCTTTTTGAAACGAAAATACGATAAAACTTTCAAAACTCGTTTTGTTTTAAAAGTTAGTATTAAAAACTGTAGTGTAGTAAGTGCGAGGTATTAGCTAACCTCCTGAATATAGAAAGACCAACCCTTCTTTCAGACACCCCGACAAAGGAGGGGAAATTATGCAACTTCCCTTCCTTTGTCGGGGTGGTTTATTCGCTATTACAAACCTAAATTAGGCAATACAAACGATTTGGTATTTGGATGCAATTTAATCCAAAGGCCTGGATTAGCATTCAATTGTTGTAATGCTTCTTCTTTGTTGGAACTCAACTTTGTGTTCAGCACGTTGGCATAGGTCTTAACTTTAGCTGGAGCAGAATCGGCATCGACAACCGACTGGACAATCTTTTTGGCTTGTAAAATGGCAGCCGGTCCTAAAGTCAAGATATATTGAGCCGCTCGGCATTCCGTTTCGTCACTTTCATTGACTAAACTTCCACCAGCTTTAAACTTGCTGATGTGGTGCTCTAAAATACTGCTGGAAATAGGGATAATACCAGCAATATGTTGCGGTTTTGCTCCCGAAAAAGGTTTGATATAGGCAAGGTGAGAAGCCTCATTTTCTTCAGGGCCATGACCAATAAAAAAGATATCCAAACCACCCAACTCTTCGAGTTTATTCAAATAAGCAATCAAAGCCGACTCGATATCCTGGGTATCGGTTTGCATAGGAGTAAAGCTTTTTATTTTTTTGAAAAAGGCAACACCTAAAATACGCTCAAAATCCCTGACAAAACTAAAGCTATTACTCATTCCCAAAGGAGCCAGCGCATCCTGAGTAAACACATTTAGTCTTCCAAGTAATTCGTCCTGTTCTGATGTTTGCGCTAAGGCTCCCAGCAAACGGTGTAATTCCTGAGCACCTCTGCCACCCAGCAGCGCAATATTAATATCGCCTTCTTTAGCTTGTGCGGTTTTGTATAGTTCCTGTAACATGGCTTGTCCTACTTCGGCTTCAGTACCAAGAACAATAGGTTTTACGCCGTAATCTGTAATGGTAAATTCGGCTTGGTTATTTTGAGACAACCAAATGTTTTCGTTGTCTACTTCTCTTGAAAATGTATTCATGCATTGTTTTTTATTGTAAATCGTTCTTTCCAAAAAACGAGTATTTCGGGAAACGAAAATAGGAATAAAAATGGTATTTTATAGTATTTGCAAATTGTAGCAGAATTTATATTACGTTTTGTCACATCGAGCGCAGTCGAGATGTTTTGTTCTTATTGAAGGTTCTCGACTGCGCTCGAACTGACAGTACAAACTTGATTCACTCTGGTCTTGCTTGTGGTGAGTACTTAATTGAGCATAATTTATATTATGTTTTGTCACATTGATCGCAGTCGAGATGTTTTGTTGTTAGTAAAGGTTCTCGACTGCGCTCGAACTGACAGTGGATTGCTTTTCCATAATTCTGGTGCTTGCCTGAGGCGAGTACCTAATTGAAATTATAAAGGAAAATGTAACGTTTGCAACGCGGGTATTTTGTGATAATAGTGTTTTTAACCGAGTTGCAAACGCTTCGATTTGTTTATTGAAGTAAGCTGGCGCTCTTTGCAAACGAGAGCATCGGAATGGTTGCGAATCACTCTATGACGTTAAATTAGGTGTTAAATCGTAAAGTTTTCATTGTTTATCAAAAACACATTTATATATTTGTGTAATACATTAACACAACTAAATAATTGTTTGATACCAAATTTTCAACCTAACGGGATTTTACCTTCAGGTATTCATTGGAGTACGATAGAAGAGGTTAAGGAAAAGCTATGTTTTTCTGAAAGAAGAATTGAATTAATTATTGGTCTTGAAAATGCAATCATAAGTTTAAAAAGAGCTGGTTGTGAAACAATATATATAGATGGTAGTTTTTCAACTTCAAAACAAAATCCTGGAGATATTGATGTTTGTTGGGAAACTGGAGGAGTGGATCTAGATTTTCTCGTAGTAATTGAACCTGTTCTTTGGGATTTTAGTTCTGGAAGAAAGTCTCAGAAAGATAAATTTGGTTGTGAATTTTTTCCATGTGATTTTGTTGCAGAGCCTCCCGATAAAACATTTATAGATTTTTTTCAACAAGACAGAGATGGAAACCCAAAAGGAATAATTGGACTTAAAATTTGAGCTATGATAAAAAATGAAAAACAATATGGTGTGACAAAAAACAATCTAAAGAAATTTCAAGATGCGTTAAAAGTAATATCTGATTCAGGTAGTTCGAAAAATCCATTATTATTAAAGCTTCAAATAGATTCTATTCAAAGTCAAATAGATGTTTTTGAAGAAGAAATAAAAATGTATGAAGGTTTAAAAAAAGGCGAAATCACAAATGTTTCTAGGGGGTTTGAGACTTTGAGTTGTGGTATTATTGAAAGTAGAATTGCTAGAGGTTTAAATCAAAAACAATTTGCAAAATTGCTAAAAACTAGTGAACAACAAGTTCAAAAGTATGAAGCTGAAAATTATTCTAATATTAGTTTAAAGCGTTTGCAGGAAATAGTAGTTGTTCTTGAAGTTGAAGTCGATACAACATTTAATTTTAATAAAAAAAGGCATTTTGAAACATCAGACTTTTTAGTTCCTCAAGGAATTAATCCAGATTTAATAAGAAATAAAATAAGAAGCAGGGGTACAACTGTAAAAATGTGTACGTAAAAAATGAAAACAATAACTTTTTATTCATATAAAGGTGGAGTTGGTAGGTCTCTTACATTATCAAATATTGCAATGCGATTGGCTGATTTAGGGAAAAAAGTATGTATTGTTGATTTTGATTTAGAAGCTCCTGGTTTACATCTTAAATTTAACAAACACATTAATCAATCAGAAATAAATAAAGGAATTGTAGAATATATTTCTGATTTTCAAAATAAAGATTTTATACCTAAATCTGTTAATGAGTATGTAACGGATGTAAATTATTTAGGAACTCTTAATGGTTCTATAAAATTAATACCGGCTGGAAATATTTATAGTGATGAATATTGGAAAAATTTATCTTCTATTAATTGGAAAGAATTATTTTATTCTAATGAAAATAATGGTGTCAATCTATTATTGCATTTAAAAGAATTGATAAAAAAAGATTTAAATCCGGATTTTATTCTAATAGATTCTAGAACAGGGATTACTGATATTTCTGGTATTGCAATGACTTTATTAGCAGATAGTGTTGTTACTTTAGCTGCAAACAATGATGAAAATATTTCAGGGACAGCTAGAATAATTAAAAGTTTAATGAATAATGAAAATAACTTATTGGGCAAACTACCAAAGATACATTTTGTTTTAACCAGAATTCCCTATTATTCAAGTCCTGACGAAAAGCATAAAGAAATTAGGATTATTAGGAAAGCTTTGGCAGCGATAAACCAAAATGATAATTTAATAGAAAAAGTATTTGTTATTCATTCAGATAGAGATTTAGAGGAAGAAGAGAGATTTAAGATTAATACGATTTCAGAAAGAGATATTTCGATTGATCAAATTGTTCCTATTGAAGAGGATTATTTAATGCTGTTTGAAGAATTAACGAAAGGAGATTTAACAGAGGAGGAATTATTTAGATTTAACGCATTAAGAGAATCGGAATTGTTAATTGAAGAAGCTAAAAACACTACGGATAAAGCCATAAAAATTAATAAACTTAAGAAGGCAATTGAGCTAAACGCTAATTCTCATGAAGCATTTGGCTTGATGGCTTATATTTATAATGACTTAAAAGAATACGATGAAGCGCTTTCATTTGCAAAAAAAGCAGCTAATATTGATAATGAAAACTTAAATTATAAATTTAATATAGGATTTAGTCTTTTTGGGTTACTTAAATTGGATGAAGCAGTATTGGTTCTTGAGGATATATTAAAATTAAATGAAAAGCATTATGGTGCTTTATCACTTTTAGGAAATTTATATTGTAAGAAATTGAATTATGAAAAGGCATTAGGGTATCAATTGAAATTAGTTGAATATTTTCCAGATTCTCACGGAGGATATAATTCTGTTGGTAATACTTATAGACTTTTAAAACAATATGAAAAAGCTTTTGAATATGTTTATAAAAGTTTAGAATTAGAACCTAAAAGTTCTTTCGCTAGTGGTACATTAGCTGAGATTTATGGAGAAATTAATAATAATGATGAGTTTTATAAAAACCTTCAATTATCTTTTATTTTTGGGATGACATCTGAAAATTTTGAAAGAATAATGAAAGAAGACGAAGTTTATAAAAAGTATTTGAAAGAAGATAGGTTTTTAAATCTATTGAGAACATATAGAATAAAGGTAAATTTAATAGATTAAAATTTTCTCAAAAAAATCCGATTAGTTTGTGCTAATCGGATTTTTATTATGAAGTGTTTTTTTTTTGTGACGAACTAGATAAATAGTTTATAGTTTGATTTTGTTGAAAAAAATAAAAAATAAATCAACTTTATTGAAGTAGTCCCATAAAAAAAAACGGCTAAAGAGTACTCCTTAGCCGTTTGATATTTGTGTTTTGAAAGTTTAAGACACTATCCTAAAAAGTGTGTAAGTTAAAAAAATAACGGGGTTTGACTTTTAATTAAAGTTGAACCCTTTTTTCAAATATAGTTAAGAACTGATTGAGGATTAATCCCCAGTTTTGGATTGGCATCGACCATTTTTTGGTTGCTTCCCTCAAAGCCAAATATACGGAGTATCAAACAAAAAAAAACGGCTAAAGATTACTCCTTAGCCGTTTGTATATTTAAGTTTTGAAAGTTTATCCTAAAAACGCTTTCAATTCTTCGTAAGTTTTAATTTTAGTACTTACTTTTTCTTTGTTTAATACGCTTTCTATTTGCGCAGGAATTGGTAAAGTTACTCCTAAAGCAGGTTCTACCACATCTAAAAACTTGATAGGATGAGCGGTTTCTAAGAAAACACCAATGGCATTTGGATAATTTTCCAATTCTTTTTTCAATCCTAAATAACCTACGGCTCCGTGTGGTTCGGCAATGTAACCATCGGTGTTGTAAATGGTTTTCATAGCAGCCAGAGTCTCTTCGTCAGTATAGGTATAAGAAGAAAAGTCTTTTTTGAACTGCTCCAAATCGTTTCCATACATTTCTTGAATACGGATAAAGTTACTTGGATTTCCTACGTCCATAGCATTCGAAATCGTAGCAATAGATGGTTTTGGATCGTAGATTCCGTTCACTAAGAATCTTGGAACGGTATCATTCACATTCGTAGCAGCTACAAAATGTTCAATAGGCAAGCCCATTTTCTTAGCGATGATACCTGCACAAATGTTTCCGAAATTCCCACTTGGGCAAGAAAATACTAATGGTTTGTTTTGTCCTTTCAAGGCTTTGTAAGCAAAAAGGAAGTAAAACATTTGTGGCAACCAACGCGCAATATTAATTGAGTTAGCAGAAGTCAGATTTTTATGCGCCAAAGTTTCATCTAAGAACGCCTTTTTAACCATATCTTGACAATCGTCAAAAACACCATCCACTTCCAGCGCTTTGATATTTTGTCCCAGCGTAGTCAATTGTCTTTCCTGAATGTCGCTTACTTTTCCTGACGGATACAAAATCACCACTTCAACACCTTGTACACCAAGGAATCCGCTGGCAACCGCTCCTCCGGTATCACCTGAAGTTGCTACCAAAACAGTATTGCTGTTGTCTTTTTTATCTTTGTTGAAATAACCCAAACAACGCGACATAAAGCGAGCTCCAACGTCCTTAAACGCCATCGTTGGTCCGTGGAATAATTCCAACGAATAGATGCCGTTTTCAACCGGAACAACTGGAAAATCAAAGCATAACGTTTCAGCAATGATTTGTTTTAGAGTTGCTGTTGGGATTTCGTCACCCACAAATTGTTGAATTGCTTCAAAAGCAATTTCCTCGTGGCTTAAGTTTTCGATATTGTCGAAAAAAGATTGTGGAAGCGGCGTGATGCTTTCCGGAAAATACAATCCTTTATCGGCTGCTAATCCTTGTATTACGGCTTCCTGAAAAGAAACTTTTGGTGCGTTATGATTTAAACTGTAATATTTCATTTTTTTTATAGTCCTTAGTTTATTAGTCCTTAAAGATTTATAGTCCTTAGTCCATAGCTTTATTTTTTATGAGTCCTTAGTTTGTTAGTCCATAGTCGTTAGTAGTAAAATTAGGGACTATGGACTAAGCACTCGGGACTAAATCACTTTCATTCCCGTATCGTTCACTTTACACACATGGATTTCATATGGTAAGTTGATTGCGTCGTAAACGGCACTCATGCCTTTGGCAATTTTTTCGGCGGTTTCTTTTCCTCTGCTTAACGCAAAAATAGAAGGTCCTGAACCTGAAATTCCTGAACCCAAAGCCCCGTTTTCGTAAGCTGATTGTTTGATTAAATCAAATCCAGGAATCAATACGCTACGCAAAGGCTCCACGATTTCGTCGTGCAAAGAACGTCCGATTAAATCGTAATCCTGAGTGTACAATCCCGCTACTAATCCGCCGACATTTCCCCATTGCGTAATAGCGCTTTTTAAAGAAACGTTTTGTTTTAATACCGAACGGGCATCAGATGTTTTTAATTCAATTTGCGGATGAATTACCGTAGCAAATAATTCGTTAGGACTATCAATTTTGATAATGTCCAAAGGATTCGAACTTCTTACCAACGTAAAACCACCTAAAAGGGCAGGGGCAACGTTATCAGCATGGGCATTTCCCGAAGCCAGTTTTTCACCCTGCATGGCAAATTTTACCAATTCTTTTCGGCTAAACGGATTGCCTAATAATTCGTTTGCTCCAAAAACCGCTCCCGCAGAACTTGCCGCCGAACTACCAATTCCGCTTCCGGCTTTGATGTGTTTGTAGATTTCGATTTCGAACCCAAAATCGGCTTCAGTTTCTTCCAACATCGCCAATAAAGCTACTCCGGCTACGTTTTTTTCGGCTTCCAAAGGTAAATTGGCACCCTCTATTTTAGTAATGCGAACCCCTTTTTCAGCTGATTTTCGAACAATCATTTCGTCACCTACATTGTCTAAACACAATCCCAGTACGTCAAATCCGCAGGAAAGGTTCGCAATGGTTGCAGGACAAAATACTTTTACTTCATTCATTTTTTTATAGTTTCTGAGTGACAAAGTTTCAAAGCGGCAAAGTTTCGTATGTAAACTTTGAAACTTTGCGACTTAGTATCTTAGTTACTCTTTTTAAACATTTCCAATTCTGATTACATCGGCAAAAATTCCCGAAGCTGTAACCGCCGCACCGGCACCAGCACCTTTTATCAATAAAGGCTGGTCCACATAACGATCTGTGTAGAATAAAACAATATTGTCTTTTCCTTCTAAGTTATAGAACGGATGGTCTTTTGTGATAAATTGTAATCCTACATTCGCTTTTCCGTTTACAAATTCAGCAACAAATTTTAAGCGGCTGTCTTTTGCTTTAGCTTCCGCCAAAATACCTTCAAAATGGCTATTGTATTCAATCAAAGATTTGAAAAAATCTTCATTGTTAGTCGTTGCCATACAGGCTGCCGGCAAGAATGATTTGTTTTCAATATCTTCAATTTCCATTTTGTATCCGCTTTCGCGAATTAAAATCAGAATTTTACGGGCTACGTCAATTCCGCTAAGGTCAATTTTAGGATCCGGTTCTGTGAATCCCTGAACTCCTGCTTCTTTAACGACATCATGGAACGAATTGTTTTCGTCAAAATTGTTAAAGATAAAGTTCAAACTTCCAGATAAAACCGCCTGGATTTTGTGTACTTTATCACCCGAAGCGATTAAATTTTTTACTGTATCGATAATTGGCAATCCAGCACCTACATTGGTTTCAAACAAGAAAGGAGCATTGTATTGTCTTGATAATTTTTTCAAATTCTTGTAATTGTCAAAAGCCGAAGCACAGGCAATTTTGTTACAAGTTACCACACCTACACTTTGTTTTAAGAAACGCTCGTAGATAGCTGCAACATCTGCATTGGCAGTGATGTCTACAAAAATGGAGTTTCGTAAATTTAACGCTGCTACTTTTTCGATAAATAATTCTTTGTTAGCTGTTTCTCCGTTTTCAAGAGCTGCCTGCCATGAATTTAAATCGATAGCATCTTCGTCAAAAAGCATTTTTCTTGAATTCGATAATGCAATTACACGAACATTGATTTTTAGATTTTCTTTTAAGAATTTCTTTTGTTGGTGGATTTGCTCGATGAATTTCTCACCTACATTACCCACACCCATTACAAATAAATTCAATTGTTTTGTGTTTTCTTCAAAGAAATTCTCGTGCAAAGTGTTTAATGCTTTTTTAACGTCTCTTTCGTTGATTACAGCCGAGATATTTCTTTCGGAAGCACCCTGAGCAATCGCTCGGATGTTTACGTTATTTTTACCCAAAGTACTAAACATTCTTCCGCTTAGTCCCTGGTGGTTTTTCATGTTTTCACCTACTAATGCAATGATGCAAAGATTTTGTTCCACAATGCAAGGATCGATTTTGTTTTGAGCAATTTCGATTTCGAATGCTTTGTTGATGGCATTTTCGGCAACATCAGCATCTGAATTTAAAATTCCGATACAGATAGAATGCTCAGAAGAAGCCTGAGTGATGAAGATAACATTGATGCCTTCATTTGACAACACTTCGAAAAGTCTTTTTGAAGAACCTGAAACTCCAATCATTCCCGGACCTTCCAGAGTGATCAAAGTAATATTGTCGATATGGCTAATTCCTCTTACAGGCATGCCATTTGAAACAGAAACATTAGAAATATAAGTTCCTTCGGCTTCCGGCTCAAAAGTATTTTTGATATGAATAGGAATGTTTTTTCTTAGTACCGGCTGGATTGTTGGCGGATATAAAACTTTCGCACCAAAATGCGACAACTCCATGGCTTCCTGATATGAAATAGTAGCAATAGGTTGAGCTTGTTTTACAATCTTAGGGTTAGCAGTAAACATACCGTTTACGTCAGTCCAAATTTCTAATTCATCCGCATTTAAGGCTCCTGCTAAAATTGCTGCCGTGTAATCAGAACCTCCACGACCTAAAGTAGTGTTGATTTCGTCTAAAGATGAAGCAATAAAGCCAGGCATCACTACAACTTGAGCATCATTGTTAGCAAAAAATGCAGTAGCTAAAGCATTTGTTACTTCAAAGTTTACAGCTGCTTTTCCGTAATTATTGTTGGTTTTAATCAACTCACGGCTGTCTTTGTAATTGCTATTTTTAAGATTTTGTTTTAAAGCTTCGGCAATGATGTATGAAGAAAGTAATTCTCCAAAACTTAAAATAGTATCTGAAGTTCTTGCAGATAATTCGCCAAGAAGGAAACAACCGTCTAAAATAGTTTCCAGATGGTTGATGATTCTTTTTATGTGACTTAATAAACTGCTCTGCTCGCTTACAGGAATTAATTCTTTTAAGGCGTCTAAGTGTTTTTTTTCGATTTCAGCAACGATTTCTTTGTAACTTTCGTCGTTAGCTGCTGCTTTTGAAGCTGCTAATTGCAACAAATCAGTTACTTTGCTAAGCGCAGAAACCACTATGATTAGTTTGTCTTTTTTGGCTTTGTTTAGAACAATATCTAAAACCAGTTTTATATTTTTTGCATTGGCAACCGAAGTTCCGCCAAATTTTAATACTCTCATTTTGTTTGTTTTATTTTAAAATGCACTATTTTTTATACAGCCAACATCTTTCTTTATTTAATAAAAGCATGTATAAATCAGGATTATATGTAAAGAAATATACCCCTAAGGGGTGGTAGTAGTTGTAACAGAAATAGTAACCCAAATTTGAGTTGTTATCAAAGACTGATATGTTGTTCTGTTGTTTTTCATAATCGTTCCCAAAAATACAGTTTTTTATAAAAATCAAAAACCCTTATCTCGGTTTTTGTGAATAATTTTAAAAAAACAGCAAATATATGTTTTTAGTAGCTTTTATTATAGCTATTAGTCTTTAATTTTTTGCAAAGAGTTCTTTTTTTTAACATAAAATGAAAAAGAAAAGAAATGTAGTGGTGAGCGTTTTTAAAATGATTCGGTCAAACTTGAGTGTTACTTTGAAGCATTATTTATTTTAAGTTGAAAAAAAATCTATCATTAATTGTTTGTTTGAGAGTAGAGCAGGTTTGAATTTTGACGGTTATATAGTATTTTGTTGTTTTTTATTTTGCAGTTAAAAGCTATGCTGGGTATAAAAAAGGAAGTCTAGAAGCTATAATTTTTTAAAATACCTTTAACATGAAATAAAAAAAAGTATTTTTGCTGTCTAAAAAATAAAGTAAAACAATGTCAATAAACAGTATTTTCCAATTTTTAGTACCAAAGGATAAAAAATTCTTTCCACTTTTTGAAGAAGCTTCAAGTAATTTGATTGAGTTAGCTTCTAATTTACACGAAGCTGTAAATCTTCCTTTAAAAGAAAGAGAAGTTCTTTTTCATAAAATTGATGAATTAGAACAAAGAGGAGAAGATATTACACGTCAGACAAATTTAGAATTGAGTAAAAACTTTATTACGCCGTTTGACCGTGAAGATATTCACTCGTTGGTAACTTCTATTGATAACGTTGCGGATCGTTTGCACGGTGCTTCCAGCATTATGCGTTTGTATCAGGTGGACAAGATTACAAAATCAATTAGAAAATTGACAGAAATTAATCTTGAGGCTTGTCAAAACATAGAAATTGCAGTTAAAGAATTAAGAGATTTTAAAAACGCACACAAGATCAAAGCGGCTTGTGCTAAGATTTCTAAGTTAGAAAATAAATCAGACAACGTTTATAATAAAGCTGTTTTTGAAATTTTTGAAAACGAAACAGACGCGAAGAGCATCATTAAATACAAAGAAGTATTATCTATTTTGGAATCAGCTACAGACAAATGTAAGAGTGTGGCAAGTGTTTTAGAATCTATTGCGGTTAAACATTCTTAATTTAATTATTCTTTTGAAGTAATAACGTATGACTTTACTTATCACAATTATAGTTTTAGCACTTGTATTTGATTACATTAACGGTTTTCATGATGCGGCTAATGCTATTGCAACGGTAGTTGCTACAAAAGTGTTGACTCCTGTTCAGGCGGTTATTTGGGCTGCTTTTTTTAATTTTCTGGCCTATTGGGTTTTTGGTTTAGGAGTGGCTAATACAGTTGCAAAAACTGCTGATGCCAGCCAAATTAATTTAACTGTAATACTAGCTGGGGTTATTGCAGCAATTGCATGGAATTTAATTACCTGGTGGCAGGGAATTCCATCGAGTTCTTCTCATACATTGATTGGGGGATTTGCTGGGGCTGCGATTGCACATGCGATTGCAATTCATGGTTTTTCTGATTATACTATCATTGAAGATGGCGTGCAACATACAAAACATTGGTATGATATTGTAAGCTGGTACAAAGCTGGAAAAGATGGAGGGATGCCTTCAGGAGTTGTTGTTATTATCGCTTTCATTGTTTTAGCACCTTTATTGGGGGTTTTAGCTTCTTATTTTTTATCAATTTGGTTATTGAATACTTCACGTAAAAGTTTTGGTCCTAAGTTGTTTACCGTTGCATTAATGGTGGCAACAGTTTGGTTTGTTAATAGCCAGTTAGTTTCCTACGCTGATATCGAAAAACCTCGATTTGAGTCTCATTTTTGGAGTGTAATATTTGAATCTCATAACATCAAATGGTTTTTGGTAGCTTTTATTATTTTGTCCATTTCAACATTTGCTTTGTTTTTTAGCAGTTTGAATTTACATAAATCAGAGGCTGTTTTGAAAAAAATGCAGTTATTATCGTCGGCAGCATTTAGTTTAGGTCACGGTGGAAATGATTCACAAAAAGTAATGGGTATTATTGCGGCAGCAGTTGCGGTTTATATCAAAACAAGTGGGGTGGATATTATGACTTTACCGGATTGGTTGCAAGTAGTTCTTCCGGATGATGATAAAGGAATTAAAGGTGTAATGCCAGAATGGATTCCGTTAGCCTGTTATACGGCTATTGCTGTTGGTACCTTGAGTGGTGGATGGAAAATTGTGAAAACAATGGGGTCTAAAATTACTAAGGTAACTTCTTTTGAAGGAGTGGCAGCTGAAACGGCTGGTGCTTTGACACTTTATTTCACAGAGCATTTTAAAGTACCGGTGAGTACAACACATACCATTACAGGATCGATTATTGGAGTTGGTTTGACCAAGCGTGTTTCGGCTGTAAGATGGGGAGTAACAGTTAGTTTGTTATGGGCTTGGGTATTGACAATTCCTGTTTCAGCTCTTTTAGCAGCAATCTGTTATTACATATTAAATATTTTTATGTAAAAATAGATTTCAATTTATAGAAAGCCATCCGATTCGTCGGATGGCTTTTGTTTTTTAGTATAAAATTAGTTGGTCATGTTGTATTTGTTATTAAGTGTTATTTGTAGTGTAGCTGTAGGAGTGATTTTTAAAATAGCCCGTAAAACAGCTGCTAATGCGAAGCAAATTGTACTGTTTAATTATGGTTTTGCTTTGTTGCTTTGTTATTTTGTTTTTGCGCCTAATGTGCAACTTATTGCTTCAGACGCACCTTTTTCATTGTATATTGGTTTAGGGATTTTATTGCCTGTTGTCTTTTTGTTTTTAATTGCTTCCATCAAAAATATAGGTATTGTAAAAACGGATGCAGCGCAAAGATTGTCTTTGTTTATTTCGCTTTTAGCAGCTTGGATTTTGTTTAAAGAAGCTTTTGCTATTGCTAAAGTAATTGGGATTTTGGTGGGTTTTTTGGCTTTGTTTTGTGTTTTGAATAAGACTGCTGATTCGGATAAATCTAATTTTAAATACCCGGTTTTGGTGTTTTTGGGTTTTGGAGTTATTGATATTTTATTCAAAAAAGTAGCAGCTTTTACAGCTGTTCCTTATACCACTTCATTGTTTGTGATTTTTGGAATAGCTTTTTGTTTTATGTTGCTCGCAGTTATGTATGAGTTATTGATTCAAAAAATATCTTTCGAATTAAAAAATCTAGCTTTTGGTTTGGTTGTTGGTTGTTTCAATTTTGGAAATATCTTATTTTATTTAAAAGCACACCAAGCTTACTCCGCAAATCCATCCACTGTTTTTGCAGGGATGAATATGGGAGTTATTTTGCTTGGAAGTATAGTAGGAGTATTAGCTTTTAAAGAAAAACTATCAAAATTGAATTACGCAGGATTGGTTTTAGCGCTTCTTTCGATATTGTTTATTGTTCTTTCGGTTTAGTTGTTCCATCTAATTTGAAATTCTTTTCAATAGCTTTAATCATTTCTTCGGCAATATCTTTGTTGGTTGCAGTTTCAATACCTTCCAGTCCTGGCGAAGAGTTTACTTCGAGTAATAAAGGTCCTTTTGTTGAACGTATAATGTCTACTCCGGCTACTTTCAAATCCATTGCTTTAGCGGCTTTGATGGCAATTTTCTTTTCTTCCGGTGTGGCTTTGATAACTGAAGCTGTTCCGCCAAGATGAATATTAGCTCTAAATTCGCCTGGCATGGCTTCTCGTTGAATTGTAGCTACTACTTTTCCGTCAACTACAAAAAGGCGCAGGTCTTTTCCGTTGGCTTCTTTGATAAACTCCTGAACCAGTATATTGGCATTCAGACTTTTGAAAGCATTGATAACACTTTCGGCAGCTTTTTTGGTTTCTGCTAAAACGACTCCTTTTCCTTGAGTTCCTTCCAGTAATTTTACGACTAATGGAGGTCCGCCAACCATTTTGATTAAATCGTCCGTATCGAGTGGAGAATTAGCAAAACCAGTCGTTGGGATTCCAATTCCACTATGAAGCAGTAATTGCAAAGAAAAGAGTTTGTCTCTGGATTGGGTTATAGCGGTTGATGAATTCAGACAAAATACATTCAATGCCTCAAACTGACGTGTTAAAGCACAGCCGTAAAAGGTAACACTTGGACGAATTCGTGGGATAATAGCATCAAATTCGTTCAGGATTTTTCCTCCACGATAATGAATTTCTGGTTTTTTGGCATCCAGTTTTATGTAACATTCTTTGATGTTTAAAAAATGCATTTCATGTCCACGCATTTCTCCGGCTTCCATAATTCTTTTATTGCTGTACAGTTCAGAATTACTAGCTAATAAACCAATGCGTAAACCGTTTGGCTTTTTTTCTGAATTCTTATATATTTCCTTCAGATTATCATTACTAGGTTCTCCTAATAGGAATTGTTGTTCCGGATCGACTAAAATTCTTCCACTCATAGCTTCGCGACCCAATAACATTCGGAAACCCATAGTATCTCTATTCGTTAAAGTCACCTCGATAGGCCAAGTCGCTTCACCAATTTTTAGACTCGTTTGAATAACATAGCGTTGCTCTCTGAATCCGCTAGAGCTTTTTACAACTCTTTTATCTATCAAAGGAGCTTCACAGTGTATAATTGTTTTAGAGTTGTTTTGGATAGGATTAATATCGAATTTTACCCAATTAGATTCGTCTTTGATAAAAGGGGCGATATTGATTGCGTGCAGGGCAGAAGTCTTTGCTCCTGAATCGACTCTTGCTTTAATTGTAGGTATTCCTAAATCAGGAAAAGAGCACCATTCTTCGCTACCTACGACAACTTTATTCATTGTTTTTTTATTGAAATTTACAATATCAAAAGTAGTTATTTGTTTTTCTGAAGAAAGAAAACAGTGTTAAATGAATAAACCCGTTATGTTATGAAAACGTAACGGGTTTTATTGTTTTGAGGAAGGCTTGGTTTATAAATTAGTAGCTTCTCCTGCTTTTTGAATTTTTACTGTTAATTCTTGAGAACCATCTTCGATATCCATAAAGATTTCGTCTCCTGCTGCAATTTTTGATGTAATGATTTCTTCTGCAAGTGCATCTTCAACATATTTTTGAATAGCTCTTTTTAGAGGTCTTGCTCCAAATTGCTTATCAAAACCTTTCTCTGCTATAAATGCTTTGGCTTTATCAGATAATTTTAAAATATATCCTAAATCAGCAATTCTGGCATATAGTTTTTTCAATTCAATTTCGATGATTAGATCGATATCGTGTTTTTCTAATGCGTTGAATACAATTACATCATCAATACGGTTTAAGAATTCAGGTGCAAAAGTTTTCTTCAGAGCATTTTCGATAATGCTTTTTGAGTTATCATCTGCCTGAGCAGCTTTTGCAGCAGTACCAAAACCAACACCCTGACCAAAGTCTTTTAATTGTCTGGCTCCAACATTGGAAGTCATGATGATGATAGTGTTTTTAAAGTCAATTTTTCGACCTAAACTATCTGTTAAGAAACCATCGTCAAGAACTTGTAATAACATGTTGAACACATCCGGATGTGCTTTTTCAATCTCATCCAAAAGTACTACGGCGTATGGTTTTCTACGTACTTTTTCAGTTAATTGTCCGCCTTCTTCGTAACCTACGTATCCCGGAGGAGCACCAATTAAACGTGAAATAGCAAATTTTTCCATGTATTCGCTCATGTCAATTCGAACTAAAGCATCTTCAGAATCGAAAAGCTCTCTAGCTAAAATTTTAGCCAACTGTGTTTTACCAACACCAGTTTGTCCTAAGAAAATAAAGGAACCAATTGGTCTGTTAGGATCTTTCAATCCTGCGCGATTTCTTTGGATAGAACGAGCAATTTTAACAACAGCTTCTTTTTGACCAACAACTTTACTTTCAATAAGTTCTGGTAGTTTAGCTAATTTATTACTTTCGGTTTGTGCAATACGGTTCACAGGGATTCCGGTCATCATAGAAACTACATCAGCAACATTGTCTTCTGTTACCTGAATACGGTTGCTTTTAGCATCTTCTTCCCATTGTTCCTGAGCGATAGCTAAATCTTTTTCAAGACGTTTTTCGTCGTCACGAAGTTTAGCGGCTTCCTCGTATTTTTGTTTTTTAACTACAGCATTTTTTAATTCTCTAATTTCTTCCAATTGACGTTCTAAGTCTAGTATTTTCTTAGGAACTTCAATATTGGTAATGTGTACACGAGAACCAGCCTCGTCCATTGCATCGATAGCTTTGTCTGGTAAAAAGCGCTCCGACATATATCGGTTCGTTAATTTAACGCATGCTTCGATAGCTTCCGGTGTATAAGTTACATTGTGGTGGTCTTCGTATTTGTTTTTCACATTATTCAAAATAGTGATTGTTTCGTCAACAGATGTTGGTTCCACAATAATTTTTTGAAAACGTCTTTCTAAAGCACCGTCTTTTTCAATGTATTGTCTGTATTCATCTAAAGTTGTTGCCCCAATGCATTGGATTTCACCTCTGGCTAAAGCAGGTTTGAACATGTTTGAAGCGTCAAGTGAACCTGTAGCTCCACCAGCACCTACGATAGTGTGAATTTCGTCAATGAAAAGAATGATGTCGTCATTTTTCTCTAATTCGTTCATCACCGCCTTCATGCGTTCTTCAAATTGTCCTCTGTATTTAGTACCAGCAACTAAACTGGCTAAATCTAATGTAACTACGCGTTTGTTGAAAAGAATTCTGGAAACTTTCTTTTGAATAATGCGTAAAGCCAAACCTTCGGCAATAGCAGATTTACCCACTCCTGGTTCACCAATTAATAAAGGGTTGTTTTTTTTGCGACGGCTTAAAATTTGACAAACACGCTCAATTTCTTTTTCGCGTCCTACAACAGGGTCTAATTTTCCTTCTTCAGCCATTTCTGTTAAATCTCTACCGAAGTTGTCTAAAACAGGGGTTTTTGATTTTTTGTTTGACTTATTAGCAGGATTATTAAAATTCCCCTCTTTTAGACTGTCATCTTGTCCTAAATCGTCATTGTAAGAGTCTGTAGCTCTTGGTAAGTTCTCTAAGAATTCTTCTTCGTTTGGTGTCATATTCAAATATTGTTCTTTGGCTACATCATAATCTATTTTTAGTTTATTCAATAGCTTGGTTGTAGGATCGTTTTCGTTTCTTAAAATACATAGTAACAAATGTGCTGTACTGACTGACGGGCTTTGGAAAACTTTAGCTTCTAAAAAGGTCGTTTTTAGGGCTCGTTCCGCCTGACGTGTCAAGTGCAGGTTTTTCTTTTCTAAGTTACTATCTATTCCTGGGATTGCAGGGCTTAGGATTTCTACCTTTCTACGTAAATGATCCAGGTCTATAGATAAGTTGTTTAATATCTGTATTGCTTTACCATTACCATCTCTAAGGATACCAAGCATCAAGTGTTCTGTCCCAATGAAGTCATGACCCAGTCGTAAAGCTTCTTCTTTACTATAGGTAATAACATCTTTTACTCTTGGTGAAAAATTGTCATCCATAATCTTTATTTCTAGTATTGTAAATTTAGTGAATTACTAATTGAAAAACAAAAACCGTACCTAAGTACTTATGTCAGCTAATAGACAAAAAAAATGAGACAAATACTTGTTTTTTCTGTGAAAATAGTAAACAAAAGCGATGATTACTTTGTTAATAAATCGTTGAAATTAGTGTTTCGAAAAGCTTTTAAAAATTTCAAAAATCCGTATATTGGCACGTTTTGAAACGAATATAATTAATTAATATAACAACTTATGTCTGAAGGAGAAAAGTTAATTCCTATTAACATAGAAGACGAAATGAAATCAGCTTACATTGATTATTCAATGTCGGTAATTGTATCCAGAGCACTTCCTGATGTTAGAGATGGATTGAAACCTGTGCATCGAAGAGTTCTTTATGGAATGTATGATTTAGGAGTAACTTCAAGATCTGCTCATAAAAAATCGGCGAGAATTGTTGGGGAAGTTTTAGGAAAGTACCACCCGCACGGAGATACTTCAGTGTATGACACCATGGTGCGTATGGCCCAGGAGTGGAGTATGCGCTATTTATTAATTGATGGACAGGGTAACTTTGGTTCTGTTGATGGAGATAGTCCGGCAGCAATGCGTTATACCGAGGCCAGAATGAAAAAGATTTCAGAAGAAATCTTAGCGGATATCGAAAAAGAAACAGTAGATTTTCAATTAAACTTTGATGATACTTTATATGAACCAAAAGTAATGCCTACACGTGTTCCTACTTTATTAGTAAATGGAGCAACGGGTATTGCGGTTGGTATGGCTACTAATATGCCACCTCATAATCTTACTGAGGTTGTAAATGGTACCTTAGCATATATTGATAATAATGAAATTGAAATTGATGAGTTAATGACTCATATTAAAGCTCCTGATTTCCCAACCGGAGGTGTGATTTATGGTTATGAGGGAGTTCGTGAAGCTTTCAAAACAGGTAGAGGACGTGTGGTTATGCGTGCCAAAGTTAATTTTGAAGAAGTTGACGGAAGAGAGTGTATCATTGTAACTGAAATTCCTTATCAGGTTAACAAAGCAGATATGATTAAACGTACTGCCGATTTAGTTAACGAGAAAAAGATTGAAGGTATTGTAAACATTCGTGATGAATCGGATCGAAATGGTATGCGTATCGTTTATATTTTGAAACGTGATGCTACGCCAAATGTAGTTTTGAATACCTTATTTAAATTTACACAATTACAATCTTCATTTAGTGTAAATAATATTGCATTGGTTAAAGGGCGTCCTCAAATGTTGAATCTTAAAGATTTGATTCATTATTTTGTGGAGCACCGTCATGATGTAGTTATTCGTAGAACACAATTTGAGTTACGCAAAGCAGAAGAAAGAGCGCATATTTTAGAAGGATTGATCATTGCTTCGGATAATATTGATGAAGTAATTGCTTTAATCAGAGGTTCAAAGAATACAGAAGAAGCTCGTGAAAAATTAATTGAAAGATTTAAACTTTCAGATATTCAGGCTCGTGCTATTGTTGAGATGCGTTTACGTCAGTTAACAGGTCTGGAGCAAGATAAATTACGCGCAGAATATGAAGAGTTGATGAAGTTAATCGATCACTTGAAAGCTTTATTGGCTGATGTGAATTTAAGAACGGATTTAATTAAAGAAGAATTAATTGAAATTCGTGATAAATATGGTGACGAACGTCGTTCAACAATCGAGTATTCTGGTGGTGATGTAAGTATTGAGGATTTAATTGCCGATGAAAGTGTGGTAATTACTATTTCGCATGCAGGTTACATCAAACGTACTAATTTATCGGAATACAAAACACAAAACCGAGGTGGAGTAGGACAAAAAAGTGCTGGAACCAGAGATCAGGATTTCTTAGAACATATGTTTGTGGCTACAAATCACCAATACATGATGTTCTTTACTCAAAAAGGAAAATGTTTCTGGATGCGTGTTTACGAAATTCCAGAAGGAACTAAAACTGCTAAAGGAAGAGCTATCCAAAACTTGATCAACATTGAAAGTGATGACAAAGTAAAAGCATTCATTTGTACTCAGGACTTAAAAGATCAGGATTATATCAAGACGCATAATTTAGTAATGGTTACTAAGCAAGGTCAGGTTAAGAAAACTTCTTTAGAGAAATATTCTAAACCAAGAGCTAATGGAGTGGCTGCAATTACAATTAAAGAAGGTGATGAATTAATGGGAGCTGAATTAACTAATGGGGAAAGCCAAATTATCCTTGCAGTTAAATCAGGTAAATTAGTTCGTTTTGAAGAAACTAAAACGCGTCCGATGGGAAGAACTGCTTCGGGAGTTCGCGGAATTACTTTAAAAGATGAATCTGATGAAGTAATCGGAATGGTAACTGTTGATAAAGATGCTATTAGCGAATCACAAATTTTAGTTGTTACTGAAAATGGATATGGTAAACGTACGAAGTTAGTAGATGATGATGGTGAAGATGTTTACCGAATTACAAACCGTGGAGGTAAAGGGGTTAAAACGCTTAATATTACTGAGAAAACAGGACAATTAATCTCTATTTCTGCCGTTACTGATGCTGATGATTTGATGATTATCAATAAGTCAGGATTAACAATCAGAATGGCAATTGAAGATTTAAGAGTGATGGGACGTGCTACTCAGGGAGTTAAACTTATTAACTTAAAAGGTAGTGATTCGATCGCAGCAGTTGCTAAAGTTATGAAAGACGACGAGGAGCAGGTAGTTGTTGATGAAAACGGAAATGTTATCGAAGACGCTACAATTGAAAGAGTTAAACCTGTTCTAGAAGTTTTAGAAGATGACGGTTCAGTAGAAGATGATGAAGACGAGGATGAAGAAGAAGTTCTTGATGATGAAGCCGATGATTCAGACGACGACGAATAAATTTTAGAATAAAAAATATAAATATTAAAAGTGAATAATTATGAATACTAAATTTATAATGCTATCATCGGCTTTGTTGCTATCTGTGGCTACTTTTGCTCAGAAAAAAGAATTGAAAGCGGCTGATAAAGCTGCAAAAGCAGGCGATATGAAAGAAGTGTTGGCTGTTTTAAAAGCAGCAGAACCATTAATTGCAAATGCTACTGATGAAGAAAAGGCTCAGGCTCTATTTTTAAAGGCAAATGCTTATATGGATTTTGTTGAGAAAAAAGTAGATACCGATGCGAATATGAAATTAGCTGCCGATACATATAAAGAGCTTTTGGAGGCTGAAAAAACTTCTGGAAAAGTTAAATATTCAACTCAGGCTGCTACTTCAATTGCCAGAATTAAAGGTTTATTAATTAATAGTGGTATTGAAGCAACTAAAGTAAATAATAATATTGGTGGTGCTCAAAAATTATACGAAGCTTATTTGTTAGATAAAAAAGACACCATAAACCTATATTATGCTGCTTCAACTTATGTTAGTGCAAAAGATTATGATAAAGCAATGGAGCTGTATTCTGAATTAAAAAAAATCAATTATTCAGGAAAAGGAACAGAATATTTAGCTGTAAGTAAAGTAAACGGGCAAGAAGTTGGTTTTGCTTCTGCTGCTGAAAGAGACCGAGCGGTTAAATTAGGTACTCATGAAAAGCCAAGAACGGAAGAGATTCCTTCAAAAAGAGGTGAGATTTATAAAAACATGGCATTGATTTTAGTAGAAAAAGGACAAATTGCTGAAGCAAAACAAGCAGTTGCTGATGCGGTAAAAGCAAATCCTGAAGATTCCTCATTAAAATTGACAGAAGCTAATTTGTATTTACAAACTAAAGATTTTGATAAATACAAACAGATTATTACGGAAGTTTTAGCTAAAAATCCAAATGATGCTGGTTTAGTATATAATTTAGCTGTAATTGCTTCTAATAACAATAATAATGCAGAAGCGGAGAAATATTACAATAAAGCGATCGAATTAAAACCTGATTATTTGAATGCATATATCAATTTGGCTGTTTTGAAATTACAGAATGAGAAACCTATTATTGAAGAAATGAATAAGTTAGGAACTTCTGATAAAGATAATAAGCGTTATGAAGTACTTAAAAAGAAAAGAGAAGATTTATTTAGAAGTACCTTGCCTTATTTGAAAAAAGCTTACGAATTAGATCCTGAAAATGCAGATATCATTAAAACGCTTTCAGGTGTATATGGAGCTTTAGAAATGACAGCTGAAAAGAATGCTTTAAAAGCAAAAATGAAAAAATAATTTTTTAATTATTTATTGTGAAAAACCATCTTTGAAATTATCGAAGATGGTTTTTTTACTTTATAAAGGCTTTAGTTTTATTAGTAATTTAGCAATCCAATAAAAGAGAATTTAATAAATGATAACGATCAATAATAAAGTACAATTTGCTAAAGAAAATGTACTTTTTGTATTTGCTTTAGAAATGGAAGCAGCAGCAATTTTTGAAAAACTTAATACGTTGTTTGTAGGTGTAGGGAAAGTAAACGCAGCTTATGAATTGACTAAAGCAATTTATGAACGCAAACCCGATTTAATCATTAATTTAGGTTCGGCTGGAAGTAGTCGATTTAAAAAAGGAGATGTAATATGTTGTTCTCAATTTGTACAAAGGGATATGGATGTTAGAGGATTGGGAGTTGAGCAATATGTTACTCCTTTTGCAAATATTCCTTCGGTTTTAGAGTATGGTTTTAAAATAGAGACGCTTCCGCAGGGTATTTGCGGTACTGGAGATAGTTTTGAAATGGAGCATACCGAGACAAAATATGATGTTGTTGATATGGAAGCTTATGCGCTGGCAACTATTGCTATGAAAGAAGAAATACCTTTTTTGTGTCTCAAGTATATTTCTGATGGCGCCGATGATAATGCTGCAGAGGATTGGCCCGTTTTAGTTCACAAAGCTGCAGTTGCATTTGGGGAAATATTTCAAATTTAATTTAATTACAACTTATCGGTCCAATCTGAAGTTTTTATTGCCGAAACAAGGTTTTCTGCGTTCATGAAAACACGTAATTCCTTGTTGGCTACTTTTTTGGTATACAAGGCTTTAAATCTGTAAATGTTAGTTTGATTGTTTTGATTTTGATACACTTCAACAAATTGAAGATCGATAAAATTGCCATACCACATTCGGTATTTCGTACAGGTTTTTGATAATTTTTCAATAGTTATATTGTTAATTACAGATGCTGTAGCTTCTTTTGGAGTAAAAGCTTTGAATTTAGAAGTGTTACAGGTCATTAAAACTCGTTTACCTAATTCGTAAGCCTTTATTTTTTGACTGTTGTTGATTTGGTTTGAGGTTAGTTTTACTATGTCATTTTCTTTAGGTTCGTTGTAGTTTACTTTTTTTGATTTACAAGCCGCTAAAGTTAACAAACACATGATTAGTATTGCTTTTTTCATTTTAGTTTTATTATTTTCTATATTTTCTAACGATTATATGTTGCAAAAAGTATATGAAATAAATAAAAGTTGACTTTTTTGAAAAAACACATGCAATTTTAATCTGCTTGTTTTTTTATAATGATATAAAAACTATAAATTCAACTGAAGTGCATAGCAGTTCTTATCTTCTTTGGTAATACTAAAAACAATGCAATCATCAGAAATATTTTCATGTATTACAACCTGATCTCGAAGCGAAAGTTCTTTCATAAAATTCATTTCAAAACTTTTAACTTTTTGTTTCAAAATAATATTTTCATCTACTAAATCCATACACCATTCTAGATATTTGACATTGTTTACATGATTTACAATATCTAAATCAGATAAAATAACGGTTTTACTAAAGACTTCTTCTTTGTCAGGATTAATATCAATTTTAGAAAATCCTTCCTGAGTAGCTTTAACATCTGGAAATAGTTCAAAATGATCGTGTTTTAAGCTCAATAATTCAGGTCGACGAGTTTTGGTATTAAAAACTGCCCAAAATGTTTCGCATCCGGCTATTTTTTTACCATTCAAATACATTTCCATGGCACGAACTGAGCGCGAATTTTCCAGACTGTTAATCCATGTTTTTACAGTAACCGTATCTTTCCATTTAGGTAATATAACTATTTCTACACGCATTCTGCTCAACACCCAAGCCTGATCAAATTGCTGCATATCTGTGAAGCTAATCCCGCCAATTTCGGCATGCTCTGCAGCTGTAAGTTGCAAAAGATTGCATAATTCGGTGTATTTTAAATTTCCAGAAGGCAAACATTGGGTAAAATTGATTTCGAAATCTTTGCTTAAAATGGAAGTGAAGTCAGGTGAAATTGGCATTGTATTTTTTAATAAATAATTTAAACCATTTGTAGTCTGACAAAAATAATGATGATTCTTTGAATAGTATACTTTTTAAAGTTTTAATTTATTTTAACTCCAATATTTAATTGTATTGTTTTAGAATTATCATAAAAAGAAACAAATTCAGGACTAGTATTTATTTTGTATTTTGAATAAATATAACTTACTCCTGCAAAAGCAGAAATTAACTGTGTTAATTTGTAGTTTGTATTGAATCCAATTCTGTAATTAGTTCCGTCTTGATGTCCAAAATTTCGATCTTCAGATTTGAATTTCAATTTCGCAGACCCTATGCCCAAGTAAGGTTTTAAATTAAAGTTATTAGAGAGTTTGATTTCATATCCCATTTTTCCATATAAAGAAGTGTATACTGAATTGTTGATGTTTCCTGCTTTAGTGATGTCTGTTACTGTATAATTGATATGTTCATATCCTATTCCTACTTGAAAATGTTTCAATTCGATACAATCAAAATTCATTCCTATTCCAATCTTAGGTTTATTAGCTTTTGACAAATAGTTATCACCAAAACTATTTGGTATAATCCCATAGAGTCTAAATTCTGGTTTGAAAGCTAGAATACCTTTTGTGTTTTTTTCTTGTCCGTAAGATAGCTTTGTACAGAATAGTAAAACGAATAGAATATATTTCATGATTAGTAGGTAAGATTATAAGTTACAGGGGTATCATTTATAGGAATGATAACTGTTTCTTCTTTAGACGTAATAGTAGAATTAGAATAATCGATGATGGTATATTTTAATGTAATGTTTTGATTTTTAATTACATTGTAAAATGTCTCTACATAATCAGAGTTGTCTGGTAGAAGATTTGGATTTATCCAAAATTCAGGTAATTTTCCTTCTATTTTTATGTTTTCTAATCGTGTGTTTGTTGAAGTTCTGTTTAAAACTAAATTTAGATTAGTAATGGATTCTTTTTTATATAAAGTAATTTTATTTAAATCTAGTTTATAGTTTTTGAAATTGATTTTTTTAACACTAAATTCTTTTTCCTGAAATTCATTTGCTTGATTGATTTGATTATTGATTGAAATGGAAATTTCATTATCATTTTTTGGTGTAGGGAAAATTAAGCTAAAACTGCCATCTTGATTTGATTTCCCGAAAGAAATTAAATCGGAATTTGAAAATAAAGTACCTCCTCCATTTATAGTAACTTCAATATCTTTATTAGGTAAAGAATTCCCATTTTCATCAATAAGCTTTCCGGTTAGTACAATTTTAGTTTCGCCATCATATTGTATTTCGCAGGAAATAAGGCATAGTAAAAAACAAAATAACAATATCTTTTTCATCTCAAATGGATTTGATTGAGTTAAAGATAATGTTTTTTTGTAAGAAGTTTATGTTTTTTGTTTTATGAAATCAATAATTATTTCTTTGTTTGTTATGTAATCAAACCATTTTGTGTTTTCATCCCGCTTGAACCAAGTTAATTGACGTTTTGCAAATCGACGGGTGTTTTTTTTGATTTCCTCAATGGCAAATTCTAAAGTGAATTCTTGGTCGAAATAACTAAATAATTCCCTGTAGCCAACCGTTTGTAAAGCGTTTAATTCTTTATTTGGATACAAATTTTGAGCTTCTTTGAGTAAGCCTTCATTCATCATGATGTCAACACGCTGGTTGATACGGTTGTACATCACATTTCGATCTGCTTCTAAGCCAATAAGAATAGGAGTGAAGTTGCGTTCGTTTTTCTTTTGATTTAAATAAGAAGAATATGGTTTCCCGGTTCCTATACAAACTTCTACAAATCGCATCATGCGTTGTGGATTGACTAAAGTTTGCGGATTTTCAGTATTTATTTTGTTGAAATAAAAAGGGTCTAATTTTTTTAGTTCTTCTTGAAGGTAAGTAATGCCTAGTTTTTCATAATTGGCATTTACTTCCTCACGTACATTCGATTCAATATCAGGAAAGTCATCAAAACCTTTTAAGACCGCATTTACATACAAACCAGAACCGCCTACTAAAATTACATAATCATTTGTTTTAAATAATTCTTCAATGCAATTGATGGCTTCTTTCTCATAATCACCAACGGTATAGTTTTCAAAGATCGATTTGTTTTGGATAAAATGATGCTTTGCCGCGGCTAATTCATCTGCATTTGGAACGGCAGTTCCGATAGCCATTTCTTTGAAAAACTGACGACTGTCGCAGGAAACAATCTCGCAATTGAAATAATTTGCTAATTGAATGCTTAAGGCTGTTTTTCCAATTGCTGTAGGGCCTACTATGGTGATTAAGTATTTCATGAAGTGTTTTGCTTAACTTGAACGAAAGCTTAAAAAGAGATGATTTTTAACACTTTCTTTTTCCTAATATAAGCTTGTATTATGCGTTGAACATCTCTGTTGTTTTCCATAGGAATGAGGATATTTTTTAAAATATCAGGGTTGGTTATTTGGTAATTTAAATCAAAAAAAGCATACCCTTTAAAAAGTCCGTTTTCAACTAAAACGGCACTTCGTTCATTTATGTTTCGACCACGATCAATAATAATCATGTTTTTATTTTCAAAAGTTAAATTTTGGATGCATTTTTGAACGCGCTCATTGTAACTTTCTACAGGTTCTTCATTGATGCAAGCACCATTACATTCTTTTAAATTGTATTGAAAGCATTCTTTTTTGGAGTCATAAAGCCCGTTAATTTTTTGGCATAGTCCAAATTCTTCGGTTATTTTATGTAAAAAAGTTCTTCCTTCCTGTAGTGAAGCAAATGAGGTTATTTCCTTTTTTCTACCGTCAGTTTTCTGTAACTTAAAAGTTAAGTAACCGTTAGTATCTACTTCTAAATAAAGAGCAAAGATGAAGACGTTTTTACGTTGTGCTCTATTAAGAATTGGTTTGGTGATTTTAATTTCGAGGCTTTCTTTTAGTAAAGCAATTAATTCACTTCCCGTTTCTTCATAATTTACAGTGTAAACTTCGTTTTGAATTCGTTTACTTTTTTTTGTAATTCCAGTAAAATGTTGGTTAAGTCGTTTTTTGATATTGTTACTTTTACCAATATAAATAATGTTTCCGTTTTGATTATGAATATAATAAACCCCAGTTTTTGAAGGTAAACTTCCAATAATGTCTAATAATTTTGGTGCAATTCCTTTTTTGATTTCGGTTTTAATGAGACTGGTAATGATGGTTTTTTCTAAGTCTTTCTCCAAAAGCATTTTGAATAACTTTACTGTTGCCATAGCGTCTCCACTGGCTCGATGTCTGTCAGACATTGGAATTCCCAAAGCGCGGACTAATTTCCCTAAACTATGAGATGTTTGTTCCGGTAATAGTTTTTGAGATAAGGCGACAGTACAAAGTGTTTTGGCTTTAAAATCATAGCCCAAACGACTAAATTCAGTTCGAAGTATACGATAATCAAAGTCAGCATTGTGCGCTACAATGATACAGTCGGTTGTGATTTCAATAATGCGTTTGGCTACTTCGAAGAATTTAGGTGCCGAACGTAACATAGCGTTGTTTATGCCGGTAAGTTTTACCACAAAAGGTTGGATAGGAATTTCAGGATTGACCAAACTGATAAATTGATCTACAATTTGGTGTCCGTCATACTTATAGATGGCAATTTCAGTAATGCCTTCCTCATTGTATTGTCCCCCGGTGGTTTCTATGTCTAGTATTGCGTACAAAATAGTGTTCAGTATTCAGTTTTTAGTATTCAGTTTACAACTGAAATCAAATATCTTTAAATCGTTATCTACTTCCAAAAATGCTGCTTCCAACGCGAATCATCGTACTCCCACATTCGATAGCTAATTTATAATCACCGGACATTCCCATTGACAATATTGAGAGGTTTAGAGTAGAATTTTTTTGCATTTGAATGCTGTCAAAAATGGATTTTAAATGGGTGAATTCTTTTTGAATTTGTTCTTGGTTATCGGTAAAAGTAGCCATTCCCATGAGTCCTAAAATACGAATGTTTTTCATTTCCTGAAATTCAGTTGCGTTTAAAAGAGTTTCAAGCTCTTCTTCGTCAAATCCGAATTTTGTTTCTTCGTCGGCAATGTGTATTTGTAATAAGCAGTCAATAATACGGTTGTTTTTTATGGCTTGTTTGTTGATTTCCTGTAACAATTTTAAACTGTCCACTCCGTGAATTAAACTCACAAATGGAGCCATGAATTTGACTTTATTCGTCTGAACATGACCAATCATGTGCCATTGAATGTCCTTAGGCATGACTTCCCATTTTTCAAGCATTTCCTGGATTTTATTTTCACCAAAAATACGTTGACCAGCATTGTAAGCCTCCATTAAATCCGAAACGGGTTTGGTTTTAGAAACTGCAACCAGAGTTACATTTTCTGGTAAAGATGATTTTATTTTATGTAAGTTAGATTGTATTGACATCTTAAATGAATTGTTTTATTGATATGTCTTAAAGGAACTGTTTAGCAACTTTTTCAGCTTTTTTGCTTTCGGAATAATCATAAAATCCTTCTCCTGATTTTACTCCCAATTTTTTAGCATTGACCATATTGACCAAAAGGGGACAAGGAGCATATTTAGGATTTTTAAAACCATCATATAGCACATTCATAATCGAAAGACAAACATCTAAACCGATGAAATCAGCTAATTGTAAAGGTCCCATAGGATGCGCCATACCGAGTTTCATTACGTTGTCAATTTCGCTTACGCCGGCAACTTTGTTGTAAAGTGTTTCGATGGCTTCGTTGATCATGGGCATCAAAATCCTGTTGGCAACAAAACCGGGATAATCATTAGCTTCCACAGCAGTTTTGCCTAATTTGGCTGCCAAATTCATTACAAATTCGGTGACTTCATTACTGGTATTGTATCCTCTAATAACTTCTACTAAAGGCATTATTGGTACTGGATTCATAAAATGCATTCCAATAACACGTTCCGGATGAGCTACTACAGCTGCGATTTGTGTGATAGAAATCGAGGAAGTATTAGTGGCGAAAATAGTATTGTGCGAACAGTAATCGTTTAGTTTTTTAAAAATTCGAAGTTTTAAATCCAGATTTTCAGTTGCAGCTTCGACAACTAAATCGGCACCAACCACGCCATCTTCAATATCAGTGTAGCAGATAATATTGGAAAGGGTTTTCATTTTGTTCTCGGCAGTAATGCTTCCTTTGTTTTGCATTCTTTCGAGGTTGGTAAAAATAGTATGCATGCCTTTTTCTAAAGCAGCTTCAGAAATATCAATCAATTTAACCGTAAAACCATTTTGTGCAAAAGTATGCGCAATTCCGTTGCCCATAGTTCCTGCACCTATTACTGCTACTATTTTCATTTTTTTCTTTAAATTTAAAAAAGTTTAAGGTTTAAAGTTGTGTTTCACCTTTAAACCTTAAACTTTAAACTAATTTATGATATTATTTCTTAAAACAAGCGATAATTTGATGTGCCACTCTCAAAGCTTCAGTAGCCTGATCTAAGGTTACAATTGGTGTTGTATTATTGTTAATTGCGTCTGCAAATGTTTCTAATTCGTCCAAAATAGCATTGTTTTGTGTTACTTCAGGATTCGAAAAATAGATTTGTTTTTTGACACCTTCGGCATTTTGCAAAATCATATCAAAGTCCCCAGGAACTTCAGGAGCATCTTTCATTTTTACTACTTCACATTTCTTTTCTAAGAAATCAACCGAGATGTAGGCGTCTTTTTGAAAAAAACGTGTTTTGCGCATATTTTTCATCGAAATACGACTGGCAGTCAAATTGGCTACGCAACCATTCTCAAATTCGATTCGGGCATTGGCAATATCAGGAGTTTCACTGATTACCGAAACACCGCTGGCACTGATGTTTTTCACCTTAGATTTTACTACACTTAAAATAACATCAATATCATGAATCATTAAGTCTAAAACAACTGGTACGTCGGTACCTCGAGGGTTGAATTCGGCCAAACGATGGGTTTCTATAAACATTGGGGTTTCAATCATGCTTTTAGTAGCAATGAAGGCTGGATTGAATCGTTCTACATGTCCTACCTGACCTTTAACATTGTATTCATTGGCCAAAGCGATAATTTCTTCGGCTTCTTCAATAGTGTTCGAAATAGGTTTTTCGATAAAAACGTGTTTCCCTGATTTAATGGCTGCTCTGGCGCATTTGTAGTGCGAAAGGGTAGGTGTTACAATATCAATAACATCTACAGCATGAATCAGTTTTGCAATAGTGTTGAAGTTTTGGTATCCAAATTCTTTTGAGATTTTTTCGGCGTATTCCTGGTTTTCGTCATAAAAACCAACTAATTCGTATTTTTCAGATTGTTGTAATAAACGCAAATGAATTTTTCCCAGGTGACCGGCACCTAAAACTCCTACTTTAAGCATGATAATGTATTTTTAACAAAAGTAGGAAATTCAATTTAAAATAATAGTATAAATGAAATGGATTTTGGGTTTTGCATTTTGGAATTTTTACTGTTATTTTTACCAAAAAATAAACCCTAAACTTTGAAAGATACAGCCAAACATCAAGGACTTCGCAATCAATTAGTAAGCACTTTACAACAAAAAGGAATTACTGATTTGAATGTTCTTGATGCAATCAAAAAGATTCCAAGACACCTTTTTTTGAATTCTAGTTTTGAAGATTATGCTTATCAGGATAAGGCTTTTCCTATTGGTGCTGGTCAAACTATTTCACAACCTTATACGGTAGCTTTTCAATCGCAATTATTGGAAATAAAAAAAGATCATAAGGTTTTAGAAATTGGTACAGGTTCTGGTTATCAAACGGCTGTTTTGTGTATGATGGGGGCTAAAGTATACAGTGTGGAAAGGCAGAATGAGTTGTTTAAAAAAACATCTGCTTTGTTGCCCAAATTAGGAATTAGACCTAAGCATCTTACTTTTGGGGATGGTTATAAAGGATTACCCACTTACGGTCCGTTTGACAGTATTATTGTTACTGCTGGAGCACCTTTTATTCCGCAGCCTTTGATGGCGCAGTTAAAAATAGGGGGACGATTAGTCATTCCTGTGGGTGATGAAATTCAGATCATGACTTTGTTGATTCGTAAAAACGAAACCCAATTCGAAAAGCATGAATTGGGTGAATTTCGTTTCGTTCCTTTATTAGAAGATAAAAATTAGCAATCCGCCATATTTACGGCAATAGCTAATCCTCCTTCTGAAGTTTCTTTGTATTTAGTATTCATATCTTTGGCGGTTTCCCACATGGTGTTGATTACTTTGTCCAAAGGAACTTTAGTGTTTTTAGGGTCTGTGCCAAGGGCTAATTCGGCGGCATTTATGGCTTTAATGGCTCCCATAGTATTTCTTTCTATACATGGAATTTGGACTAAACCTCCAATTGGGTCGCAGGTTAATCCTAAATGATGTTCCATGGCAATTTCGGCAGCAATTAAAACCTGTTCCTGTGTTCCTCCCATCAATTCACAAAGAGCAGCAGCAGCCATAGAAGAGGAGACACCTATTTCGGCCTGACAACCACCCATTGCAGCTGAAATGGTTGAACCTTGCTTGAAAACACTTCCAATTTCGCTGGCAACTAATAAAAACTGTTTGATTTCTTCTTCTCCAGCTTTATGGTTTTCAATGACCAAATAATACATCAATACGGCAGGGATAACACCAGCACTTCCATTGGTAGGAGCCGTAACTACTCGACCTAAAGAAGCATTTACTTCGTTAACAGCCAGAGCAAAACAGCTAACCCATTGTAAAATTTGTCTGAATTTAACTTCCGTCAATCGGATTTGTTCCAGCCAACTCTGTGGCGAATTGTAAGTAGCTGTCCCAATTAGATTTTTGTGCATATCAAAAGCACGACGCCTGACATTAAGTCCTCCCGGTAGAATCCCCTCAGAATGACAGCCTATATACATGCATTCCAGCATAGTGTCCCAAATCCGAATTAATCCATCGTGAATTTCTTTCTCTGTGAACATCGATTTTTCATTTTCATAAACAATCTCAGAGATTTTTTTATTTTCTGATTTACAATGTTGTAGTAATTGTGTGGCGTTGTCAATTTGAAAAGGGAAAGCGCATTTGATATCTAATTTTGTTTTTGAACTATCAATATCTTCATTTACTACAAAACCACCGCCAATAGAATAATAAGTGTTGCTGTATTTTTTTTGGTCTATAGTCAACGCAGTTAAGGTCATACCATTGGCATGAAAAGGCAGGAATTCTTTATTGAAAATGATAGCTTCGGAAGCATCGAATGAAATAGAAAATTCGTTGCCTAATTGGAGTTGTTTGTCTGCTTGAATAGCCTGAATAATAGAATCGATGTTTTTAACCGGCATGTATTCAGGGTCTTGTCCGCTAAGGCCCAGCATAATGGCTAAGTCAGTTGCGTGTCCTTTTCCTGTTAATGATAGAGAGCCGTAGAGGTTGACTTCTATTTTAGTAACTGAATGGAAAATATTTTGGTCTTTTAGTTCGTTTAAAAAACGTTCGGCGGCTCGCCAAGGTCCTAAAGTATGTGAACTCGAAGGTCCAATACCTATTTTTAGCATGTCAAAAACCGAAATACATTCTTCCATATTACAAAACTTTTTTTGGGGTTATTTGGAACTTAATCCAGACAGCATATTGATTTGTTTTAAGAAGCTATGTAATTAGGTTTAGCTGTTAAACGATTTCTTAATCCTGTCTAAATCTCGTTTCGTATCCTGTTCTTTTAATGATTCTCGTTTGTCGTAATTCTTCTTACCCTTACATAGCCCGATTTCCAGTTTGGCAATTCCTTTTTCGTTAGTAAATAATCGCAATGGGATAATAGTCAAACCTTTTGCCTGAACACTTCGGGCAAGACTTTTTAATTCTCTTTTATTTAAAAGCAGTTTTCTCTCACTTCTGGATTTGTGATTAAATTGATTTCCAAAAGCGTATTCTTCAATATAAGTGTTGATAGCAAAGAGTTCATTTTTACCGTTAAATTCACAAAAACTTTCGGCAATGTTGGCTTTTCCCAAACGGATTGATTTGATTTCAGTTCCTGCAAGTACAATTCCAGCAGTATACTTTTCGATTATTTCATAATCAAATCGTGCTCTTTTATTTAATATGTTGACTGTTTTTAGCATGGTTGCAAATGTAGAAACAATTAGCAAAATTCCACAATTTTTAAGCGAAATTGAATTATTTTTGCTTTTATGGAAAAACAAAAGTCAAATGATCCGCTTCACGGTGTAACTTTAAAAGTTATTGTAGAAAAACTAGCTGCTTTTTATGGTTTTGATACTTTGGCAGAATTAATCCCAATACGTTGTTTTACTCATAACCCAAGTGTTAATTCTAGTTTGACCTTTTTAAGAAAAACAGATTGGGCGAGGAAAAAAGTAGAAGAGTTGTATGTCAAATCTTTACCAAAGTTTGATTAGATAATTTCAATACTAAAATTGGAGTTAAAAATTCCATTTGCTTCTAATATTTGGATGCCTTCTTTTTCAAAAAGATTTCCATTGCTTTTGCTGGTGTCAGAATAACCATACCAAGGTTCAATACAAAGAAATGGGGCGTTTTGTACGGTCCAGATTCCTAAGTGTGGAAAGCCTTGATAGTTTACTCTTAAGAATGGTCTTTTATGATGCAAAATGCTTAGGCTTTTAGAAGCTAAATTTTTGAAAATCAAGGCGTCATTTTCAAAAAGTTTATAGTTTAATAGAACAAGACTATTTTTCTTTTCTAAAATTTCGGTGGTATTTACAATTAAATTGTCTTCTAATAAATTGTATTCTAAAACTTCCTCATTTTCAAATACCAATTGATAATCTTCAAAATTTCCTGCTAAAGCAAATGCAGGATGAGCACCAATAGAGAATGGCATCTGTGTAGCAGATTTGTTTATTACTTTGTAAGTTATATTTAATTTTTTATCCTCTAATGAATAGCCAATTTGTAACTCAAATAGAAAAGGATAATTGGCTAGAGTTGCTTGAGAAGATTGAATAGAAAAAGTGGCACTGTTTTCTGTTTTTTCTATCAAATCAAAAGTCATATCACGAGCAAAACCATGACGGGATAATTGATAGTTTGTGTTATTGTATGAATAGGTGTTGTTTTTAAGAGTGCCTACAATTGGGAATAAAACCGGAGAATGTTTGCCCCAAAAAGCAGGATTTCCTTCCCAGATATACTCAGTGTTTGTAGTTTTAAGCGAAAATAATTCAGCTCCTTTGTGGTTGATTTTAGCCGTAAGATATTGGTTTGAAATTGTTGTTGTCAATGGGGGTGTTTTAAAATATTAATGCTAATGTAATTATATTTCAGTAAAATTTTTTAGAATAAATCTTAAAATTAATTTAAAGCTAATTTTTATTCAACAAATGTGTCTTTTTTTTTATTTATTTGTAACAAAATGTAAATATATGAAGATAAATAAGTCGGTCGCTGTTTTTCAAATAGCAATTTTATTAGGAGGTTCTGCATTGATTGCTCAGGAAAATGCTACTCAAAAACAAATTTCTAATTATAATTATCGCGATGCTTTTGCACCATTTTTTTACACTAAAAATGGAACAACTACACGTTCAGCCAGTGGACAGCCCGGAGCGGAATATTGGCAAAATCGTGCCGATTATAAATTGACAGCTGTTTTGAATGAAAAAACAAACGAAATCACAGCATCAGATATTATTACGTATACCAATAATAGTACTGATACCATGTCGTTTTTGTGGTTGAATTTAGATCAAAACTTATTTAGAGGAGATTCTCGCGGTGAAGCTGTTGTTCCTGTTATTGGTAGTAGAAATGGGCGTCAAGGGCAAATTTTCGACGGAGGTCACAAAATCAAATCGGTTAAAATAACTAAAATCGATAACAAAAGGATTAATGAAGTTGAAGCTAAATATATCATAAGTGATACGCGTATGCAGCTTTTCCTTCCTGAAGAATTAAAATCAAAAGGGGGAAAAGTAGAATTCAAAATCGAGTTTTCTTATATTTCTCCAAATGAAGGTTCTGATAGAACAGGTGTTTTAGAAACTAAAAATGGTAAGATTTTCACCATTGCGCAATGGTATCCACGTATGTGTGTGTATGATGATCTTAAGGGATGGAATGTAAATCCTTATTTAGGAGCGTCAGAGTTTTATTTGGAGTATGGTGATTTTGATATTTCGATTACAGCACCATCTAATCATATTGTTGTATGTTCTGGAGAATTGACAAATGCTAATGAAGTTTTTTCGGCGGAAGAATTTAAAAAATATAATGAAGCTAAAGCAAGCGAAAGCACTGTGATGATTCGTTCATTAGAAGGTGTTTTGGCAGCTAAAAATAATGCTTCAGCAGTAAAAACGTGGAAGTTTAAATTGTTAAATGCTAGAGATGTTTCCTGGGCTTCATCAGCGGCTTTTATTTTAGACGGTGCCCGAATTAATTTACCAAGCGGAAAAAAATCATTGGCACTTTCAGTTTATCCTGAAGAAAGCGCTGGAAAAAGTGCTTGGAGTCGTTCCACTGAATATGTTAAAAATTCAATTGAAAATTATTCTAAAAGATGGTTTGAATACACTTATCCGGTTGCTACAAATGTTGCAGGAAATGAAGGCGGAATGGAATATCCGGGAATAGTCTTTTGTAGTTGGAAATCTAAAGGTAAAAGTTTGTGGGGAGTAACTGATCATGAATTTGGTCACAACTGGTTTCCTATGATTGTAGGTTCAAATGAACGTGTTTTTGGCTGGCAAGATGAAGGTTTTAATACTTTTATCAATTCCTTAAGTAATGTTGATTTTAATAAAGGGGAGTATAAAGACGAAAAAGAAGATATGCATGAGGCAAGTCTTATTTATACTGACCCAGGATTAGAACCTATTATGACTTCTCCTGATAATATGAAAGAAGCTCATATCGGTGAGTTGTGTTATTCTAAACCAAGTGCTGGTTTGGTGATTCTTAGAGAACAAGTTTTAGGGCCAGAGCGTTTTGATTTGGCTTTTAGAACATATATTAAGCGTTGGGCATTTAAACATCCTGCACCTGATGATTTCTTTAGAACTATGGAAAATGTTGGAGGCGAAGATTTGAGCTGGTTTTGGAGAGGTTGGTTTCATAATAACTGGAAATTTGATCAGGGGATCAATGGAATTAAATATGTGAAAAACGATCCTTCAAAAGGTGTTTTTATTACAATTGAAAATTTCGAAAAATTACCAATGCCGGTTGTTCTCGATATTAAATTCAAAAGTGGAAAAGTAGACCGAGTAAAATTGCCGGTAGAAATTTGGCAAAAAAACATAGAGTGGACTTTTAAACATAATTCGACTGAAGAAATAGAAAGTATTACCTTAGATCCAGAGCATGTTTTTCCGGATAGTAATGAAGCAAATAATGTTTGGACAGCCTCTAAAGGAATTGTAGAAAAAGCTATAGTAGCTGATGAATATTTAGGTGTGTATTCTAATTCTAGAATTTCTTATAAAATTACAATCACTGAAAAGAATACGTTTTTGAATGTAGAAATTCCTGATTATGCAACTTTTACTGTTGAGCCAATAGGAGAGAATTTGTTTGAATCTAAACGAACAGGTTTAAAATTGAAATTTAAAGATGACAAATCTGGTTTTGACTTAATTGTAAGTGAAGATCAAAAGATTCCTTTTACTAAAGTGAAATAATTATTAATTTAAGTATAAGTAACGGCTATTGAGAATTTCAATAGCCGTTTTTGTTTAAAATTATATCCTGAAAAACTTTGTTTGCTAAACTCAAAAAAATGTACTTTTATTGCTTTTAAAAAGCAACTTAGAAAAATTATATTTTGGATAAAAAGATTACCATTGCGATTGACGGATTTTCTTCTACAGGAAAAAGTACATTAGCTAAACAACTAGCTAAATCATTAGGATATGTATATGTAGATACAGGAGCCATGTATCGCGCTATTGCTTATTTTGCTATGCAAAAAGGCTATATAAAAACCGATTATTTGGATAAAGAATCCTTGGTTGTAAGTTTACCAAATATCATTTTGCAATTTCAATTTAATGCTGAATTAGGTTTTGCCGAAATGTATTTGAATAGTGAAAATGTCGAAAAGCAAATTCGTACCATTGAAGTTTCTAGTTTTGTGAGTAAGGTAGCTGAAATTCCGGAGGTTCGTGCTAAATTGGTAGAACAGCAACAGCAAATGGGTAAAAACAAAGGTATTGTGATGGATGGCAGAGATATTGGGACAGTTGTTTTTCCGGATGCCGAACTTAAAATTTACATGACTGCCAGTGCGCAAACGCGGGCACAAAGACGTTATGATGAATTAATTCAAAAAGGGGATCAGGTAACTTTTGAAGAAGTACTTCAAAATGTAGAAGAACGTGACTATATTGATACCCATCGCAGTAATTCGCCATTAGTAAAAGCAGATGATGCTATCGAAATTGATAATTCTAATTTAAACAGGGAAGAACAATTTGAATTGGTTTTGGATTTAGTCAAACAAAAAATCAGTTAATAATTTATTAAATGATTTTACTTCAAAGAAGTTGAAAACAGGTTTTAGTGTTTTTTTCTTTTTCGTCCCCACCAAATTAAAAATCCTGTAATTGGTGCACTTGCAGCAAAAAGGCATACTAAAAAAGCAATAATTTTAGTTGGTAAACCATAGATACTTCCTGTGTGTATGGGGTAAATAAGTCTTCTTAATTTATCTCCTTTTGTGAAGGATTCATAAGGTTTTATTTGGATATTTCTAGCCGTATATCGGTCGAAATAGGCAATACTGGATTGATTAGGTATTGTTCTTTCCGTATTTTCTTTGGTGACCAAAATGCTATTAATTGTATCGTTTGGCATTCTTAGTTGAACATTTCCTTGATACGAATAGATTTTATTGGTTTCATCAATAATGTCTTGATAGAAAAATGTTTCTTCAGAAAGTAACTTTGATTTAGGAGGATTTGCCACTTTGATAGATGGTTTTTTTGCAACACCATCCATTAGATAATAGAGACTGTTTTCAAACCATTTAAAGGACCAGGTTAGTCCTGTAAGAGCAATAATTAATAAAAATAAAAAACTATAAAAACCAATAGTGGAATGAAAATCCCAATTGACTCTCTTGAAAGAAGCATTCCATTTGATTGTTAATCGCTGTTTTAAGTTTTTGAGTTTTTTGGGCCACCATAAAAATAGGCCACTTAATAGTATGATTATAAAAATTAGGCAAGAACAACCTGTGATGAATTTTCCAGTTTCTCCAAGTAAAAGACTGCGATGTAATTTATTGACAATGGAAAAGAAATGTTTTTTTTGCTCCATACTACTGACGATTTTTCCGGTATAAGGATTAACAGCAAAAAAGAAAGTGTTGCCTTTGGTATTTTTGCCCATTACAAGAATGGTACGTTCAGGATCATTAAACGTATAAATACGATTGATACTATCTGTTGCGTATTCTTTTCTTAATGATTGTATAGCAAAGTCAATCGGTATTCTGGATTTTCCAACAGTTTCAACTTTGTAAAATTCCGGGTGAATGAAGGGATCAATTTCTTCTTCAAAAACTAAAATACTTCCTGTTAAGGCTACAATAAATACAACAAGCCCGGACGCAAGTCCGAGCCATAAATGTATTTTTCCAATGCTTTTTTTGATTTGTTTATTCATACGAATTTTGTTGAATAATTTTTTTTGGGATTGCAAATAAAAGTCAATTAAAAAGAATAACCTAAAGTTAATAACCAGTTTTTTGGCGCTCCCGGGAATAAGCGAATGTAATCGTAACCACCTACCCAATAGGTTTTGTTCATTATATTGTTGGCATTCAACTGAATTTTGAATTTATTAATAGTGTAATATAAAGCTGCATTCATTACAGTATAACCCGGAATTGTTTGAGTAGCACTAATACTCAGATTACGTCTGGTAACAAAATTAGAACCAAAAGCCAATCCAAAATCTTTCAAAGCTCCTTCTGTGAAATTATATCTTGTCCAAATATTCCCTTGGTGTTTAGGTGTGTTCGGTTTTTGTCGGCCTATTTCACTTGCTACCGGACTATCGGTAATACTGGCTTCATTGAATGAGTAAGCTGCCGAAATACTCCATTGATTGGTGATTCGACCATTAAGGTCAATTTCAATTCCTTTAGATTCCTGTTCACCAATGGCTCTCATTAGATCCACATTATTGGAATCATTGGCATTGTATAAACTATTTTTTTCTTTGATTTTATAAAAAGCTAAAGTCACGTATAAATTTTCTTTGAACCATGATGATTTTCCACCAAATTCAATCATATTGCTTTCCAAGGGATCAAAAGGGCCTCCTGCATTAGGATTTGAAATTATTGATGCCGTTTGCGGATTGTATCCTTTTACATAAGTACTGTATAAATTAATATTGGGTGTCAAAGTGTAGGTAAGTCCCACACGTGGCAAAAAGGAATGTTGTTTTACTTTCTTTTCGTTGTCTTTGGTGTAGTTTTCTCTGTCAATATATTCGTCATAGCGCACACCAAGTAAGGCTTTCAGTGGACCTAGTTTTATTTGATCCTGCAAATAGATTCCATAAGTAGAATAAAAAGTAGGGTCGAAGGCTCTGTTAGTATAAAAATATTTGCTCATGTCTTTAAGTTGCTGTGAACCCAATGGGTTAGTCAAATCGAAATGAGCGACATTAGGAACTGGATTTCCATTAGCATCTAATAAATAAGCACTTTTATTATTAGGATTATAGGTGTTGATCGCACCAGTATTTGTAGCATTTCGATAGCCTTTTGCTTCCATTTGAGAAGCACCAGCAGGAAGTTCTTCTTGTGCATAATCAAAACCTAAAACTAAGTTGTGATCCAGTATTCCAGTTTTAGTTTTGTAAACAAAAAAGTTAGAAATGTTATCGATATATCTTTTACGTTTTCTCATAAAAACCTGCATTTCAATCGAAGTTGGGATAGAATTACCATCACCATCTACCGCATATTTATTGGCTCCGCGGTGTTCCAATAAATCCTCGTTGTATCCTGTTCTTATATAGGAAGCCGAAAAGGAAAGTTTGTCATTAAATTGATGATTTAATGAAGTGGTAAGAATATAGGTTTCTTCATTAAGGTAGTCGTTTGCTGCATTGAGAGATTGTCTAATATTGGTAGAGTACAAATCATTTTCATAGGTTGATTGTCCTCTGTCCAGAATACTTTTGGAACTGTTGTAAATTAAATCAAAGTTCACACGTGTTTTGTCGTTAGGCAGGAATGAAAAAGAAGGAGCAATAACGATGTTCTTGTCAAATTGTAAATCTCTAAATGAGTTGGCATTTTCGTAACCAATGTTCAAGCGGTATAAAAGTGTTTTATCCTCATTAAGTGGTCCCGTAAAATCACCTAAAGCTCTTAGGGTATTAAAACTTCCGGTTGAAAAACTGATGCTATTAGCAGCCTGATCCAATGGTTTTTTAGTAACTCTGTTCACCACACCACCCGGAGAAGCATTTCCGAAAAGGGCAGAAGAAGGACCTTTTAAAACCTCTACACGTTCAAGGTAATTGGTTAAGGGCTGTTTCCAGAAACCGGTAGAAGTTCGTAATCCGTTTAATAACTGGGTGTTGCTTTGTCCGTTGATTCTAAATCCTCTGATAGAAATATCATCGTAAAAGGTGAATTGTGTTACGCCACTAAAATTTTTAACTAATTCGCCCACACGCATCGTTCCCTGATCGGCAATTAGTTCTTTTGTCGCATAAGAAACGGATTGTGGCAGGTCTTTTAATGCAATTTCAGTTTTTGCACCAATAAAAGAACGGGTATTTTTATATGACTTTTCTTTTCTACCGATAATTTCCACCGTTTGTAAAGCATTAATGTTTTCTTTCAAAGTAACATTAATGATTGTATTTTCGTTTTCGGTTAAGGTGACTTTTTTTTCCTGACTAATGTATCCTAAAGCTGTAAAAAGTAAGGTATAGGTTCCGGAATTTAAATTTTTAAGTTCATAATTTCCATTTTTATCAGCATCTGCCTGACGATTGTTTTCTTTAATTATAACGGTCGAAAATAAATAATCCGGAGTGTTTTCGGTTCGTATCTTTCCTTTTACTGAACCACTTTGTGCGCTTACTATTGTGGTAAGACTTAATAGGGCTATAATGCAAATTTTTCTCATGGTAGAAATATTAATTTTTTGTAAAGTTATTTTTATTTAGAATAAATACAAATAAAAAACAGATAATTTTTTTATACTTATATAACCCGTTGGGTGAAACTAGTTTTTGATGAAAATTTTTCGTCAGTTCGAGTGATTTTCGACAGAAAATCGTATCGAGAACAAGAAAAATTTCATTAAAAACGGTTCTCGATACATTTTTTGTTCCGTTTCACTATACAAAAAACACTCGAACTAACGTTTTTTAATAATTTCACCCAACGGGTTACTTATATATATTGCTGTTGTATAGTCGGTTAGAGCTGTTGATTATTAGACGTATTGCATAAGATGATTTATGTAATTCTTAAAAAGAATATTTTGGTCAGGGACATAAAAAAAAGAGGTTATCTTTTAATCGATAACCTCTTTGAGTGTTTTTTAAGTTAACTGTTATTTGATGTCAATTAATTTTGGAGATTTTGGTTTTGCGGCTTCTCTTTTCGGGATGTTGATTGCCAAAATTCCGTTTTCGTATTTGGCTGAGATTTTTTCTTCATCTACCAATTCAGGGAGTGTAAAGGAGCGGCTGAAAGACTGGTAGCTGAATTCTTGTTTGGTAATTCGCTCTCCGTCTTTGACTTCATTGTTTAGTTTTTTTTCAGAAGAAACGGTTAATAAATCATTATTCAGTTCAATTTTGAAATCTGATTTTTCAAATCCCGGAGCAGCTACTTCTACAAAAAAAGAATCTTTGTTTTCCTTTATGTTTAAAGAAGGTAAAGTAGTGTTGGTTATTGAAAAATTGTCTCTATTCCAACTTTCAAAATCATTATTAAAAAATCTGTCAAATAAACTAGGCCATTGGTTTTGATATCTAACAACTGTCATAATAATAAAATTTTAAGTTAAACAATCTTTTTATAATTGAATAACAAAGAAAATACCATTTGGAATAAACTGACAATAAGTTAGTTGTTGTGTTTTTTGATATGATTTTGTTTCTGAAAATTTTATTAATTTTTAAGAAAGAAATGTCAAATTTTCAGTTTTGGGATGGTTGTTTTTTAGTAGTTTGTATTTTGAAGTCAGGATATTTTGAAGGGCTTTTTTTTATCGCAAACTTGTCATCCTGACGAAGGAAGGATCTCATTAAGTTTTAATAATTATGTTTAATTACCACACGAAAGGATTCTTGTGGCAGCGTGAGTTCAGTTATTTGTCTTTCCATTGTATTATTTCTAAAATTGCTAAAACTACTGCAATGAAAATACTAATTCTAGCAAACCATTTTGTGTATGGATATTCTTTAAGCATTTTTTGTGCTAGGTCTAAATCTATTTTCGATTTTTCAAATTCTATTCTTTCTTTTTCGGCAAGATATTTATCTTCTTCAATTATTTGCTTTAAAAAAGCTTCTCCTTTGTCGGTTATGGAGTATATAGAATCTCGATTATCGTCTTCAACTATCAAATTATTTCTTTCTAAAAAGTCAATATTTTGTATAAACAAAGTTCTGTCAAAATATCTGTCTATTTTTGGGTATAAATCTTGGTCTCTTAAATTGACAATGTTCTGTTTGAAAAATATCAAATGGTTTTTAACTTCATTGTTATTCATATTTCTGTCGGTGTTTTGGTTCTGTAAACTGAGGCATAACTTGTATATAGGTGAAACAAACTTTGTATATGCACCCGAAATCAGGTAGATTGGCGAAGTTCTTTTCTTTTCAAATATATCAAAATATCTTTACAAAAGAAATTTTGGGAATGAAACGCTCTAAATAGCCCTGATGGAAGTGGCATCCTCTTGTCTCGTCTTTTGGATGAGACAAGAGATAGAGCGGACAGCAGGAGGGAAGTTCTTATAGAAATCAATACTTTCTGCTTCAAAAACCAATAAAAATCGCTGTTTAGCTTATTATTTAGTTTACTTAGTGATTATCAGTTTGATTTGTTTTGTGGTTACAAATAAATGTTTTAATTTTGCGCACCTTTTGGTGAATAAGAGTTTCCTTTAGGTATCAACTATTTATATAAACACTTCTGTAGTTTTCTATCACATTAAGAAGCTCAAGCGAACACAGAATACAAATTTTTAATCAGCATGTCTGAACAATTAAAATCACAAGAAGAGTTTTTAGCAAATTTTAACTGGCACAATTTCGAAGAAGGTATTGATGCAGTTGATGAGAAAAACTTACAAGAATTCGAAGAATTAGTATCTAAAACTTTCATCTCTACTGACCAAGAAGAAGTAGTAGAAGGAGTTGTTGTAAGAATTACTGATAGAGACGTAATCGTTGATATCAATGCTAAATCTGAAGGTGTTATCTCTTTAAACGAATTTCGTTACAACCCTAACTTAAAAGTTGGAGATAAAGTAGAAGTATTAATCGACATCCGTGAGGATAAAACAGGTCAATTAGTATTGTCTCACAGAAAAGCACGTACAATCAAATCATGGGATAGAGTTATTGCTGCTAATGAAACGGGAGAAATCGTTAATGGTTTCGTTAAATGCAGAACTAAAGGTGGTATGATCGTAGACGTATTCGGAATCGAAGCGTTCTTGCCAGGATCTCAAATTGATGTTAAACCAATTAGAGATTACGATGTTTACGTAAACAAAACTATGGAATTCAAAGTGGTAAAAATCAACCACGAATTCAAAAATGTTGTTGTATCTCACAAAGCGCTTATCGAAGCTGATATCGAGGTACAGAAAAAAGAAATCATCGGTCAATTACAAAAAGGACAAGTATTAGAAGGTGTTGTTAAAAACATTACTTCTTACGGTGTGTTTATTGACTTAGGTGGTGTTGATGGATTAATCCACATCACTGACTTATCTTGGTCAAGAATCAACCACCCATCTGAAGTTCTTGAATTAGACCAAAAATTAAATGTTGTAATCCTTGATTTCGATGATGAGAAAACAAGAATTCAATTAGGATTGAAACAATTAAATGCTCACCCATGGGATGCATTAGATGCTAACTTAACTGTAGGTGATAAAGTAAAAGGTAAAGTAGTTGTAATCGCTGATTACGGTGCATTTATCGAAGTTGCTGAAGGTGTTGAAGGTTTAATCCACGTTTCTGAAATGTCATGGTCTACTCACTTACGTTCTGCTCAAGATTTCGTAAAAGTAGGTGATGAGGTTGAAGCAGTTATCTTAACTCTTGACAGAGACGATCGTAAAATGTCTTTAGGTATCAAACAATTAACTCAAGATCCTTGGACTGATATTACTTCTAAATACCCAGTAGGTTCTAAACACACAGGTATCGTTAGAAACTTTACAAACTTTGGAATTTTCGTTGAATTAGAAGAAGGAATCGACGGATTAATCTATATATCTGATTTATCTTGGACTAAGAAAATCAAACACCCATCTGAATTTGTAAACGTAGGTGAGAAATTAGATGTTGTTGTATTAGAATTAGATGTTGACGGACGTAAATTATCTTTAGGTCACAAACAAACTACTGCTAATCCTTGGGATAAATATGAAGAAGCTTTCGCTGTAGGAACTATCCATAATGGTGAGATTTCTGAAATCGTTGACAAAGGAGCTACTGTAGAATTTGGTGAAGATATCGTTGCTTTCATTCCTACTCGTCACTTAGAAAAAGAAGACGGTAAGAAATTGAAAAAAGGTGAATCTGCTGATTTCAAAGTAATTGAATTCAACAAAGAATTCAAAAGAGTAGTTGCTTCTCACACTGCTATCTTCCGTGAAGAAGAAGAGAAAAACGTGAAAGCTGCTGCTGATAATAATGCATCTGCTACTTCTACTAATGCACCTGCTGCTACTTTAGGAGATAACAATGATGTGTTAGCTGCTTTGAAAGCTAAAATGGAAAAATCTGAGAAAAAATAATCATTCTCAAGTTTTATAAATTAAAGTCCCGAGTAATCGGGACTTTTTTTTTGGGGTTATTATTTTGGCATATTCATAATACCTCAATCTATTGTTTTTCATAAAAATAGGTATTATATTAGAAGAAACAAACCCCGAAATTGCTCAAAAGGAGTCAAAAACGGGGTTTTCTTTTATAGTGTGATGCCA